>NZ_JBFULJ010000025.1:0-28754 GCF_056400385.1 Priestia sp. P5_B4 | reverse complement strand
ATTCATCGTTCGGATCTTCCTTCAGCTAAAATATTTTTGTGTCAGCCTCTGTTTTAATAGACGGACGTATTCTCTTTAGAAGTAGATTCTAAAATCTCTTTAACTCTTGCCAAGAATCTGCCGCACACCAAGCCGTCTAACACGCGGTGATCAAGTGATAAACATAAGTTAACCATATCTCGAACAGCAATCATGTTATCAATAATAACCGGACGTTTTACAATAGATTCTACTTGTAAAATAGCCGCTTGCGGGTAATTAATAATCCCCATTGATTGAACGGAACCAAATGATCCAGTGTTGTTAACAGTAAACGTTCCGCCCTGCATGTCTTCAGACTTCAATGAACCCGTACGAACTTTTTGCGCGAGCTCTGTAATTTCACGCGCAATGCCTTTGATTGTCTTTTCATCGGCTTGTTTAATAACCGGCACAAATAAAGCATCGTCTGTTGCAACAGCAATCGATACATTAATGTCCTTTTTCTGAACAATACGGTCTCCTGCCCACATTGAATTCATTTGAGGGAATTCTTTTAAAGCTTGAGCCACTGCTTTTACGAAGAACGCAAAATACGTTAAGTTAAAACCTTCTTTTTGTTTGAAGTCCGTCTTTAATGCATCACGATAAGAAACTAAGTTCGTTACATCAACTTCAACCATTGTCCATGCATGCGGAATTTCGTGCTTGCTGCGAAGCATATTTGCTGCAATAGCTTTACGCACGCCTGTAACAGGGATTTCTTGATCTCCTGCTGCAGACACAACCGGCGCGGGCTGCTGCGTTTTTGGAGCAGCTGCCGCTACAGGTGCTTCTGGCTGAACTGTTGATGCAGGTGTTTCTTTCACTTCAGCAGCTCCGCCTTTTTCAATAACAGCTAAAATATCTTTTCTCGTAATGCGGCCGCCCGCCCCTGTTCCTGTCACGGTATCTAAATTAATATTATGCTCTTGTGACAGACGCATAACAGCTGGAGAGTATCGACTTTTATTGGATTGACTGTCCGCTGTTTTTGACGCTGATTCTTCTACAGTCTTATCAGACGTTTTCTGTTCTTTTTGAGGTACAGTTCCTTCTACTTCAATTAAACAAATCACTTCTCCTACAGGCAAAGTATCATCTTCAGCTACAATTAACTCTTTAATTGTTCCACTAAAAGAAGAAGGCACTTCAGCATTTACTTTATCCGTCATGACTTCAGCTAACGGGTCGTACTTATTTACGTGATCTCCAACAGAAACGAGCCATTTGCTAATTGTACCTTCTGTTACACTTTCACCGAGCTGCGGCATCGTAATTTTTTCAATAGCCAATTGATACAACTCCTTTTAAAATTGAGCTAATTCTCTCATTGCTTTTTCTACTTTATCTGGATTCACCATAAAATATTTTTCCATTGTTGGTGCATACGGCATAGCTGGAACATCAGGGCCAGCAAGGCGCTTAATTGGTGCATCTAAATCGAATAAGCAGTGTTCAGCAATAATAGCTGCTACTTCGCTCATGATGCTGCCTTCTTTGTTGTCTTCCGTTAAAAGCAGTACTTTACCTGTTTTAGATGCTGCTTCAATAATAGCTTCTTTATCAAGCGGATAGACCGTTCTTAAATCTAAGATGTGTGCTGAAATACCGTCTGCTTCCAGTTTTTCAGCAGCTTGAAGAGCAAAGTGTACACAAAGACCATATGTAATAACCGTGATGTCGTCTCCTTCTCTCTTTACATCTGCTTTGCCAATCGGAAGTACATAATCATCTTCAGGGACTTCTCCTTTAATCAAACGATACGCACGCTTATGCTCAAAGAAAAGAACTGGATCATCATCACGAATAGCTGCTTTTAATAATCCCTTTACGTCATAAGGCGTAGAAGGCATCACAATCTTTAACCCTGGCGTATTGGCAAATAGTGCTTCAACAGATTGAGAATGATAAAGAGCACCGTGAACTCCGCCGCCGTAAGGAGCTCGAATTGTAATTGGACAACTCCAATCATTATTAGAACGATAGCGAATTTTCGCTGCTTCTGACACAATTTGATTGACTGCGGGCATAATAAAATCAGCAAATTGCATTTCAGCAATCGGACGCATGCCGTACATTGCCGCTCCGATTCCTACCCCTGCAATAGCAGACTCTGCAAGAGGCGTGTCAATGACTCTTTCTTCCCCGAACTGTTCGTATAGTCCGTTGGTTGCTTTAAATACGCCGCCTTTTTTCCCTACGTCTTCTCCTAATACAAACACGCGGGAATCTCTTTCCATTTCTTCACGAATGGCCATTGTTACTGCATCAATATATGAAATAACCGGCATATGTTCTCCTCCTTACTCACCGTACACGTATTTTAAAGCCGATTCCGCTTCTGCATAAGGAGCGTTTTCAGCATAATCTGTTGCATCATTAACGATGTTCATAATATCATCAAGCATTTGTTTTTCTCGTTCATCGGTTAACACCTTAACCTCTTTTAAATAAGTCGCAAAGTACGCAAGCGGATCGCTCTTTTTAGCTTCAGACAATTCTTCTGCTCCGCGATATGCACGATCATCGTCATCACTTGAATGGGCAGTCAAACGCTCTGAAACAGTTTCAATAAGAGTAGGTCCTTCTCCTCTGGATGCACGATCTCTTGCTTCTTTTACCACTCGGTATACTTCAAGGACATCGTTTCCATCAATTGTGTAGCCTGGCATACCATATCCAATTGCACGATCAGATACTTTTGCGCATCCTAGCTGCTTTTCAACCGGAACAGAAATCGCATACTTGTTATTTTCACACATAAAGATAACAGGAAGCTTATGAACACCTGCAAAGTTCGCGCCTTCATGGAAATCTCCTTGGTTAGAAGATCCTTCTCCAAACGTCACAAACGTTACTAAGTCTTTTTTCTCCAGTCGTCCTGCTAAAGCGATTCCTACTGCATGAGGCACCTGTGTTGTAACTGGAGAAGATCCTGTTACAATTCGCTTTTCCTTATGGCCAAAGTGACCTGGCATTTGACGACCTCCTGAGTTTGGATCTTCTGCTTTAGCAAACCCAGAAAGCATTAAATCGCGCGCAGTCATTCCAAATGCTAGCACAACACCCAGATCGCGGTAATAAGGTAATATGTAATCATTCTCTCTATTTAAGGCAAAAGCTGCGCCAACTTGAGCGGCTTCCTGACCTTGACATGAAATAACAAAAGGCACCTTCCCTGCACGATTTAATAGCCACATACGCTCATCAATTTTTCGTGCAAGCAGCATAGTGCGGTACATTTCAAGTACTTGTTCATCAGTTAATCCTAATGATTCATGACGGTTTTTTGTCATGTTTAAACCTCCTTTAATCATCAAAAATGAATCGCTTTTCCATCTACAGCTAATGAAGCTTCTCCCATCGCTTCTGAAAGGCTAGGGTGAGGATGAATGGTATGAGCAATTTCCCATGGTGTAGCATCCAATACCTTTGCAAGACCTGCTTCAGAGATCATATCCGTCACGTGAGGTCCAATCATATGCACACCAAGGACATCATTTGTGTCGGCATCAGCAATAATTTTAACAAACCCCTCTGCCTCTCCATATACAAGAGCTTTTCCAACGGCCTTAAACGGAAACTTTCCAACCTTCAGCTGAAACCCTTGCTGTTTTGCTTCTTGTTCTGTTAATCCTACACTCGCTGCCTCCGGGCTGCTGTATACGCATTTAGAGATTGTTGTATAATCAATCTTCAAAGGCTTTTCACCATGTAAATGCTCCACAGCTACAATTCCTTCGTGAGAAGCTACATGTGCAAGCTGCAGTCCGCCAATCACATCTCCAATTGCGTAGATATGAGATTCTTTCGTTTGATAAAAATCATTTGTGGCAATCACACCGTTTTCTACTACAATATCGGTATTCTCGAGACCAATTCCTTCGACATTCGCTTGACGCCCTACAGATACAAGCAGCTTTTCTGCTTCATATTCTTGCATATCGTCTCCTACTTGAGCGGAAATTTTCACCTGACCATCAATAGACAGTGTATCAGCCATTACTTTAGCAGAAGTAATAATGTTAACTCCTTTTGCTTTTAAAAGCTTCGTCATTTCACGGGAGATATCTTGATCTTCTGTTGGTAAAATTCGATCGCTGTATTCCACAACCGTTACATCAACATCAAAATCTGTGAGCATTGACGCCCATTCAATTCCAATGACACCGCCTCCCACAATAATAATAGAAGCAGGAAGTGTTTCCATCTTTAATGCTTCATCTGAAGTAATTACTTTCTCTCCGTCAATCGTTAGACCAGGTAATGTTCTAGGACGAGACCCGGTTGCGACAATTACATTCTTTGGAATAAGCATTTCGTTTTCTTCACCGCTTTTTAATTCGACAGAGATAGTTCCTGGCATAGGAGAAAAAATAGAAGGTCCTAAAATACGTCCAATTCCTTCATATACGTCAATTTTACCTTTTTTCATTAGCTGTTTAACACCATTATGTAACTGTGAAACAATTTCTGACTTTCGTTCTTGTACACGTGCATAGTTCAATAGCACATTGGACGTTTCTACGCCAAATTCACTGCTTTTCTTAGCCGTTTGGTAGACTTCTGCACTTCTTAGTAAAGCTTTGCTTGGGATACACCCTGCGTGCAGGCATGTGCCGCCTAACTTATTTTTTTCTACAACCGCTACCGATAGACCTAACTGAGAGGCACGAATAGCTGCTACGTACCCTCCGGTTMCACCGCCGAGAATGACCAAATCATATTCTTTTGCCACACTGCTTCACACCTTTCTGCAAACGCTATTAAGCGCCTTTATATTCCTTCACTTCTTCTTCACCTGTAAGCACTCGGAGAGCCMCTTCAGCTAGCGCTTGAAGCTCATTTTCTCCAGGATAAACAATGACATCTGCAATCCACTTTACATGATTAATAATCAGCTCAACAAACGCTTTTGAATAAGCAATGCCTCCCGTTAAAATAATGGCATCTACTTTTCCATGCAATACCGTACTGGCAGCTCCAATTTCCTTCGAAATTTGATAAGCCATTGCTTCGTAGATAAGCTTAGCTTTTTCGTTTCCATTTTTCACTAGCGCTTCGACTTTCTGCACGTCAGATGTGCCCAAATAACCGACAAGCCCGCCTTTCCCTACAAGCATTTTCATAATCTCCTCGCGGTAATACTGACCTGAAAAGCAAAGACGAACTAATTCACCAACCGGTACACCGCCAGCGCGCTCTGGACTAAAAGGACCGTCACCGTGCAGGCCATTGTTCACATCAATTACTTTTCCGCGTTGGTGAACTCCGACTGTAATGCCTCCACCCATATGGGTAACAATAACGTTCATTTGTTCATATGTGCTATTCATTTCTTTAGCCACTTTTCGAGCAACCGATTTTTGATTCAGCGCGTGAAAGATGCTTTTCCTTTCCATAAAAGGAGTTCCTGAGATACGAGCGATGTCACTTAGCTCATCTACCACCACTGGATCAACAATGTACGCTGGTATATTTAATCCAGATGCAATCTCAAAAGCTAAAATCCCGCCTAAATTTGAAGCATGATGGCCGGCATAACCGTCTTTTAAATCTTTGAGCATGGCTTGATTTACTTCGTATGTGCCGCCTTCAATCGGGCGTAAAAGCCCTCCTCTTCCACATACTGCACTTAATTTAGATAAATTAATCCCTTCTTCATCAAGTGCCTCTAAAATCGAGTTTTTACGGAACTCATACTGTGCATATATCGTCTCAAACTGATTCATTTGCTGTGAATCGTAGCGGATTGTTCGATCAAAAATTGGTTTATCGTTGTGAAATACGCCAATTTTTGTGGACGTTGAACCCGGATTTATTATCAGCATTCGATATTCGTGCATATCCAACACATGTCCTCCTACCTTATCATTCTCATAAACGAAGGCTAGGTCGAAAGGATTTCATTTATTCCTTTTGCCTAGCCTTCAGCTCAAACATTAGCGCGTATGACGTCTACTTAAAATATGCTGTCCATTTTGTAAAAATTGACTGCGTGAACGACGCAGCTTTTCAATTCTTTCTTCAGCTAAGCGATCTGCTGCTAGATAGGTTGGAATACCATCTCGCTTTGAGATTTCAACTACCTTTTCAATATTATCATAAATACCTTCAACTTTTTTCAGGGCACGCTCACGGTTATATCCGACTAGCTCATCAGCTACGTTAATAACGCCTCCTGCGTTAATAACATAGTCGGGTGCATATACAATGCCTAATTCATGAATTAAATCACCATGACGCGTTTCTTTCAATTGATTATTAGCTGCCCCTGCAATAACTTTTGCTTTTATTTGAGGGATCGTTTCATCGTTAATCGTTGCTCCGAGTGCACAAGGAGCATAGATATCACATTCTACACCATAAATATCATTCGGGTCTACTGCTTGCGCACCAAATTCTTCTACCGCACGCTGAACAGCTTCTTTATTAATATCCGTTACAATAAGTTTTGCTCCTTCTTCGTGAAGGTGGCGGCATAAATTATACGCTACGTTTCCTACACCTTGGACAGCTACTACTTTTCCTTCAAGCATATCTGTTCCAAATGCTTCTTTTGCTGCTGCTTTAATTCCTCGGTATACGCCGTAGGCTGTGACTGGTGATGGATTGCCTGATGAACCAAAAGCAGGAGATACACCCGTTACATAATCCGTTTCCTCATATACAATATCCATATCCTCTACCGTTGTGCCCACATCTTCTGCTGTGATATATCGACCATTTAACCCTTGAATAAAGCGACCAAATGCACGGAACATTGCTTCATTTTTATCTTTGCGAGGATCTCCGATAATAACCGTTTTCCCTCCTCCTAAATTCAAGCCTGCTGCTGCATTTTTATAAGTCATTCCGCGTGATAGACGAAGCGCATCTTCAATTGCAGCCTCTTCTGATTCATATGTCCACATTCTTGTACCGCCTAGAGCTGGTCCAATTGTTGTATCGTGAATGGCAATAATGGCTTTTAAGCCTGAATCTTTATCTTGGCAAAATAATAACTGCTCGTAATCGTATGTTTCCATATAATCAAAAATTTTCATTGTTAGTGCCTCCTAAGAATTCTGTTGAGCGACGCTGATAGCAAGCGCCAGTGAGTATAATTTACTTTCTGATGAATCTGCTCTGGATGTTAAGACGACCGGAGCTTTTGCTCCTGCTAGAATAGCTCCAACTTTTGCTTTAGCAAAATAAATAAGGGATTTATATAAGACGTTCCCTGTTTCAATTGCTGGAACGAGTAATATATCTGCTTGACCGGCAACTTCACTTTGAATGCCTTTTTGCTTGGCTGCTTCTATGTTAATGGCATTGTCGAGTGCTAAAGGTCCATCAATCACGCAGCCTTTAATTTGTCCTCTGCGGTTCATCTGTGTAAGAAGGGCAGCCTCTACTGTTGCAGGCATCAAAGAGTTCACAACTTCAACCGCTGCAATAGGAGCTACCTTTGGCATCTCGATCCCAATCGAGTGGGCAACGTTCACCGCATTTTGAATGATTTGAACTTTCTCTTCCAGAGACGGCGTAATATTCATAGCCGCATCTGTTACAAGAATCGGACGGTCATAGTGGGGAACGTCAAATACAGCTACATGTGATAAAACATTTCCCGTACGCAAACCATGCTCTTTATTTAACACAGCTTTTAAGATAAGCGATGTGGATAAATTCCCTTTCATTACGATATGAGCTTGACCTTGCTGAACTGAACGCACAGCCAATTGAGCCGCTTCTAAAACGGACTCCGTATGTACGACCGTCACAGCCTTATGAGTGAGTAAGGATGGGCGGTACTGCCTGAATAATTCATTAATTGTCGTTTCGTTGCCAAACAAAATAAATTCAGAAACTTCCCTTGACACAGCTTCATACACTGCCTCAATTGTTTCTAAGTCTTCAGCTGCTGCAACAGCAACAGTCAAAGAAGACTGCTTAGCAACCCGAGATAAGATGGTAGCAAGAGTCATGGAATGTTCGACCTCTCCTTTTTCATTCTTTCTTTTGCTCCGTTTTAAAGAGCATACTGCGCGTTTATGCAGTCACCTAAAATACATGCAAGATTTGTGCCATCCACTGCATATATTACATAATATAGCTGCTTATATCCGTTCTTACGCACAAAAAAATTTTTTTATTGATTCTAACACCAAATAGAAAAAAAGAATACCTCTCTATTTATATGCAATAAATTGCACACCATGCATTTTATTGCATGCTGTTATTTGCAAGATTGTATTTTTCCAACTTATAATACAAAGAACGCAGGGAAATATTGAGCTGTTTTGCTGTTTTCGTTCGGTTATACTCGTTTGCAAGCAGCACTTTTTGAATAAGTTCCGCTTCGTAATTTTCCATCATGTGCGCCAAAGTCTTCCCTTCGAACATTACCTCTTCATTCACCTGATTTTTTTCTTTTTTGCCCTTGCCTTCAAGTGAAGGGAGATGAACAGAATCAATCATTGTTTCTGTATAGTGCATATAAATAATCGCTCTGCCTAATATGTTTTCAAGCTCTCTGACGTTTCCTGGCCAGTCGTATGATCTTAATGACTGTAAAGCCCGCTCTGTTACTCCTTCAACATGCCGGCCGTAATCTTGATTAATTTTTGTAATTAAGTGTGTAACAAGCGCACCAATATCCTCTTTTCTCTTCCGAAGAGGAGGTATGTGAATCGGAATTTTGTTTAGCCGATAATACAAGTCCTGTCTGATGCTTCCATCAGCCATTCCTTTTTCTAAATTCACATTCGTAGCTGCAATAACGCGAACATTCACCGGAATAGGAGTCGTTCCTCCAACGCGAATAAGCTCTTTTTCTTGAAGCACCCGAAGCAGCTTAGCCTGCATATGAGCTGAGAGCTCCCCGATTTCATCTAAAAAGATGCTACCGTTATTAGCTTCTTCAAAAACGCCGCGTTTCCCCCCTCTTTTTGCCCCGGAAAAAGCTCCTTCTTCGTACCCAAAAAGTTCACTTTCAAGCAAGGACTCAGAAAGCGCAGCACAGTTAATCCGGACAAATTTGTTAAACTTTCGGCTGCTCGCATTATGAATCGCATGTGCAAACAGCTCTTTACCCGTCCCAGATTCACCTCTAAGCAAAACAGTAGCTGGTGTTTTAGCAGCAAGTCTAGCCTGCTCAATTGCTAACTGAAACTCTTCAGATTGACCAATGATATCAGCAAATGAATATTTCGCTTCAAGCGTTCTGATAATTTGACGCGCTCTTTTGAGTTCATTTGTAAGCTCTTGAATTTCAGACATATCATGAATAACACCAACGCTGCCTTTTAATTTTCCATCAACAATAACGGGGGCAACATTGACAACCACGTCTCTTTTACTCGGACCGAGCCTCATTCTTACACCTCGGACAGGACGCCTTGTTTGCAGTACCTTCATGTGCATACTGTCTCCTTCAGAGATATCGGCAGTCGCGGGCTGACCAATAATATCCGTCTTTTTTAAACCCGTAATTCTTGTATAAGCAGGATTAATTAAAATTCCTCTTCCTTCTTCATCGACAACCGAAATAGCTTCTTCAGAAGATTGAATAATAGCTTGAAGCATAGTTTGTACTTCTTTTAAGTTCGTAACTTCTTCTGCCAATCCGACAACGTCCGTAATATCTTTAAAAATCGAAAAGGCCCCAAACAGCTCTCCATTCTCGTCGAGTATTGGTATTCTAGTCGTAATTACCTTCCGTCCGCTATCTAACACAAATTCACTATTTTGATCAATCGTTTTTGTATGAAGAACATCAACAAGTTTACTATTTGGAATGACTTCATGAAGATGCTTACCAATTACATCTCTGTGTGAAAAGTTCGTCAAACGCTCTGCACTTTGATTAAATAGCGTAATATATCCATTCCTATCAATCACGACCATCGCATCATGAGCTGCGTTAAAAATAAGATCATATTTATACGATTCTTGCTTTAACCTCTGAATTAACTCTTCTTTTTCCTCCATCAGATTTGCCATAATTTCAGCAACCAATCCCGGCACTACCAGTGCATCAGCGGGTTTGCTTCTTTGCAATTGTTGAAAGACGCCTTGTTTACCTGTTGTTTCAACAATGACATCGAGCTGCTTTGTCATATAAGGCTCCCAATTCATTCCGGTTGAAATATCTTGTTCTTGCGCATGCAAAACAGCCGGCGCGTTAGCTCGTACGTCTACTACACCAATCACTTTCATAAATTCTGTTTCCAACAAGATTTTCAGAATAGCTAATCCGCCTTTTCCTCCTCCAACGATCAACACATTTTGCATATTTTTTCACCTTTTCTACTTAATATGTACATATCCCGTGCAAAATATTGCATATACCTATCATATAAAAAAAGAAACGCTCTTGACAATTTATTTAGTTCTTTTATGATTCAAGTATAACGGTTTCACAATGTAAACGCATTCATTTTAAAAAAGAGAAGCGAAAGGAGCAGTTATGGTTCGAATTATCGCACTGCTAATCTTACTTATTCCCGGTATACTCGCTGGCTATGGCATTAAACTTATGAGAGATATGATTTTTGGCATCCTGCAATCCCCGTTCCCTTCTTTATTTTTGCAATTTTCAGTCGGCCTTCTATTATTTTTAATCGGCCTTGGATTTGTTGCTGGCTTTATTCTGCACAGAGACCGCAAGCGAAACAAAGTTCAAAACAGATTTCAAAAAGATAAAAAAACATCGCATTAATGCGATGTTTTTTTACGAAAAGCGTCCTCCAAATTGCTTCACCATTTTTTCTGGATAATCGGTAATAACGGATTCACATCCATATTTTCGAAGCTGCTCAGCTACTTTTACATCATTTACTGTGTAAGGTCGCACTGGAATTTGACAATCTTTTGAAGCCGCTACATTTACTTCATTAACGGTACGCTGATTAGGGTGAAGAGCTTTTGCGCCAAGATGCTGCGCATATACCCAAGGCTCATACATCGGATAAGAATATAAAATAGCTGTTTCAATCGTAGAATCCAGAGAACCAATTCGGGCTAAGCTGTTATGATTAAAAGATGAAATCATCGTTCGATCCTTCATCTTGTATAAATAAATTAAATCCAAGACTTTCATTTCCAAGTATGGATAGTCAAATATATTGTTTTTCAACTCAATATTCACGCTAATTCCTTCACTTGAAGCCCACTCCATTACTTCATTTAACGTGGGGATTTTACATACTCCATACTTTTTTTTGAACTTATAGCTCGCATCTAATTTTTTTAAATCTTGATACGTAAAATCTTTTACATACCCTTTTCCATTCGTCGTTCGATCTACTTTTTCATCATGAATTACAGCAAGTTCTCCATCCTTTGTCATATGCACATCAAGTTCAATTCCGTGTGCTCCAACTCTCGCTGCTTCTTTGAAGGAAATCATCGTATTTTCAGGAAACGTTCCAGCTGCGCCGCGATGACCTATTACAAACATACTTGCTCAACTCCTCTATTATCACTTATTATTAACTTTAGCATTACTTAATAGTGAAAGCACGAATTTACTGTTTATACTTTTTTACTTTCATTACTTTATATGCAAAAGGAGGTTGTTGTGTATGAGACCACTGCAAATTTCACCGGATACAGCCGTAAAATTAGCGGAACAATTAAATATCCCCCTCGAGCAATTAATGCATATGCCTCAGCATATTTTGCTGCAGAAACTTGCTGAATTAAATGCGAGCGAAGATAAAAAAGGATCTGAATAATAGATCCTTTTTTCTTTTGAATTTTCATTTCCAAAAATAGTATTACTTTCTGATTTCATTTCCCATAACATATATTAGAATATTTAATAATATAAATGTATTTTTAAAAATGCTTTTAAATAAGTAATTTAATACTTTTTTGTGTATATTTAATTATTTTTTGATTTTTCCATATAATTTCATTGACGAAATTATTGTTTTTCTACTAAAATAAAAAGACATTATATTTATTCCAGTACTTATATTCTGATTTTTTGATTAATTCAAACAAAAGAATTAAATAGTATGAGAAAAATTTAGGGGGACTTCATTATGCAAGCAGCTGTACAACACGAAAATCAGCAGCCAAATGGGTCTAGGAAAAAACACCCTCCTGGACTGTACTTATTATTCGCTACTGAGGCATGGGAAAGATTTAGTTATTATGGAATGAGAGCCATTCTGGTTCTTTATTTAACTGCTACCGCTGCTCAAGGTGGACTAGGGGTAGATAAAGCAACTGCACTGAGCTTATATGGAACATTCACTAGTGCTGTTTACATTACGCCGATGATTGGCGGATATTTAACAGACCGCTTCCTCGGAAGAAGGCTAGCCATCACTATCGGTGGTGTGATTATGGCACTCGGGAATTTTTCCATCTTCATTCATCAAAGTGTAGCCGCTTTGTATATCGGACTTGCTTTATTAATTATCGGAAACGGATTTTTCAAACCAAATATCTCCACATTGGTCGGAGATCTCTATGAAGAAAATGATCCTCGCCGTGACGGTGCTTTTACCATTTTTTATATGGGTATTAACTTTGGTGCATTTTTCGCACCGTTAGTTGTTGGATTAATGAGTTACAAATACGGATTTTTAACAGCAGCTATCGGAATGGTTGTTGGACAAATTTTATTTAACCTACTGGCTAATCGCTACTTAGGTGATATTGGGAAAGAGCCTACAGGAAAAGTTCACGCAGCGGCATCTCAAACATCAACTGCTCCGCTGTCAGCACGAGAAAAGAAAAGAACGGTTGCTATCGTTATTCTAGCCTTCGTTGTTATTGCTTTCTGGACAGCTTTTGAACAGGCCGGAAGTTCTTTAACGCTATATGCTCAAGATCAAATTAATCGTCAAATAGGTAGTTTCACGGTTCCAACAGAGTGGTTCCAATCATTGAATCCGCTGTTTATCATGATTTTAGCACCAATTATGTCACTAGTTTGGTACAAGCTCGGAAATTCAAAACGCGGTGATTTCAAAACGCCAACAAAAATGGGTATGGGACTTGTGACAGTGGGATTAGGATTCTTAATTTTAATTCCAGCCGTTATGTATACTGGTAATGACCCAGCTTTAAAAGTAAATATCCTGTTCATGATTTTCACTTACTTCCTGCACACGCTAGCTGAGCTTATGATTTCGCCAGTAGGGCTGTCTATGGTAAGTAGACTGGCTCCATTAAAGCTTGCTTCTCTTTTAATGGGCGTATGGATGGCAAGCTCTGCTGTCGCTAATAAGCTAGCGGGTGTTCTTGCATCTTATACACAGTCTTTAGGTTATTTCGATATCTTCAGCTTAATCGGAGCTGTAACAATTGTACTTGGAATTATTGTTCTGTTCCTTTCAAAACCGATTGCTAAATTAATGGATTAAAAAAAGCAGCCTTTTCTGAAGGCTGCTTTTTTATAATTTACTTATCTATATCCCATTTAAAATATGGATATGAATTTTTCAATACATCTTCTAAATCTTCTTTCAAACACAAAACCCTCATAACAATTAAATAAATTATTTCAATAAAATACTCCACTATGGATATGAAGAAAAACAAGATGCACGTTCCATTAACCTCAATATTTTCACCTCTTAAAACAAAATAAAAAGACCAATGAATGAGTAAAATTCATCGGCCCTGCAGTAAAAAGTTTATTGGTTTTTAGTTTACTATCTAGTGTAAATTCCAAAGATTTATCGGCATGTACTCTGTATTACAAAAGGTATCAGCTCACTCAAAACCCCGTAATTCCAGCAGTCCTATCCCTTTCAACTCGCTTTATGTTCAAGGCGTAATTTATCCGCAACCATGGCGATAAATTCACTGTTTGTCGGCTTCGCTTTTGACATGCTGACAGTATACCCGAATAATGAAGAAATGGAATCAATGTTTCCTCGGCTTCATGCTACTTCAATGGCATGACGAATGGCGCGCTCAACGCGGCTTGCTGTTGTATTATATTTTTTTGCAATATCAGGATACAGTACTTTTGTAATCGACCCAAGCAGCTCAATATCCTTATATACCATTGAAATAGCTTCTCTCAAATACAAATAGCCTTTGATATGAGCAGGTACACCAATTTCGTGAATGATGCTCGTAATGCTTGCATCTAAATTTGCTGGTTTGCTGTCGCGATGTGAACGCATGGAAGAAGATGAACGTTGCATAAATGAAGATGTTTGTCCGCTAACTTGACGAATATGATTCACTAAGTTTTCCATATCAAACGGCTTTAGAATAAAATAAGCAGCTCCTAAATCAACCGCTTTTTTCGTTACGTCTTCTTGCCCAAATGCTGTTAGCATAATGACATTTGGATAATTTTCTTTTTTCATTTCTTTTAACTGACCTAAAACTGCTAATCCATCTAGATGCGGCATAATAATGTCTAATACAAGAACATCCGGATCTTTATCTTTTAAAATGGATAAACACTCTTGTCCATTGTAAGCTACTCCGATTACTTCCATGTCTTCTTGCTCTGAAATATAATCTTCAAGCAAACCAATTAGTTCCCGATTATCATCAACCAAGCATACTTTAATTTTTTTCAATGCAGCTTCCTCCTCAGTCCTTTATGTTATACGTCGTTTCCTACGTGTCTCTATTCTTTATTCTAAAGGACAAATTCGACAATGCAACATTATTTCCTTTATTTTTTTAGAAAAAAGTCTTTTAAATGGAATTTATTCGATTTTCTCTTATTTTCTTTGTTTTTCGACGTTTTTCTCTTACATTTACGACAATAATTTTTATCAAAAAAAGCGAACTAATGACAACATTAGCTCGCTTTTTTTCGATTATTTTTATAAATATCGATTCCTGCTTCGTTAAGCATCCATTCAATATGGACACCGTAACCCGAGGTAGGATCATTTACAAAAACATGGGTAACTGCTCCAACGACTTTACCGTTTTGAATAATCGGGCTCCCGCTCATTCCTTGAACAATTCCACCTGTTTTCTTTAGCAATTTAGGATCTGTAATTTTAATAACCATTCCTTTAGTAGCCGGAAACTTTTGAGGTATAGTACTCATAATTTCAATATCAAATTCTTCTACTTGATCATCATCTACTACCGTTAGAATTTTAGCCGGTCCTTCTTTTACTTGATGAGATAGGGCAATTGGCATTGCTTTATCCATTATTCCATTTTCCATCGTTGAAGACAATTTTCCAAAAATACCAAAAGGACTATTTCGTGTAATATTTCCAATGATTTGTCTATCTTCAGAAAACCTTGCTAGCTTTTCGCCGGGAACGCCGTTAGAACCTTTTTCAATTGATGTAACGGTCGAACGGACAATTTGTCCATCTTCTACTACGATTGGCTTTTTTGTATCCATATCCGAAATAACATGACCTAAAGCGCCGTATTTTTTAGATTTTGGATCATAAAAAGTCATTGTGCCAATTCCTGCAGCTGAATCACGGATATATAAACCGATTCTGTAAGCATAATCTTGCTTATCTTTTAACGGATATAGCTTAGTGTCAAACTGCTTTTTTTCTCTTAAAATATGCAGATTTAATGGTTCACCCGTTTTTCCTGCCTGCTGAATAAACGGTGTAATATCACTCATTTTTTCAATGGTTTTACCATTAATCTTCGTAATCATATCTCCAACTTGAATACCCGCAATTTCGCCAGGAGATCTTTTACCTTTTGCTGTATCTACTTGATGATAGCCTACAACAAGAACACCTTTTGAATTTAATTTCACACCGATTGATTGTCCACCTGGAATGACTTTAAAATCAGATAATACCTGCACGTCTACACGCTTTACAGGAATACCGGCCAAATGAAGCATCAACTCTTCTTTGCCTACTTGTTTGCCTGCTACGGTCAGCTTCGCCTTGTTACTTGTTACATCGTAAACAGGTGATGAAGCTTCTACGCTAAGCGGTAATGTCGTATTAATTTTTTCTTTTTGCTGTTCAAATAAGACGATTTGTTTTGGAATGTGTATATATTGTTGCACAACTGGAATAAATCCTACAAAAATGAACGAAACAAGGAGAATCGCACCAATTATATGTCTGTATCGATTTTGCATGTTTTCACTCTCCTCGCTTCCTCGCCTAAATGGCTACACATTTAATTTAGCCTTCTTAGAGCGCATTTATAACAGAAGTTCAGAGAAAAATGAAAAGAAGTGCAAGGAAACATTTTCAGTTCCTCCATTTTGTATAAAAAAACACCTTTAACACATACTGTTACGTGTTAAAAGGTGTTTTTTTAAATGGTGTGCTTCATCTTATCCGCTAAATCTAAAAGCTCTTTGGCATGTTCCTTCGTTAAGCTTGTAATTTCAGCTCCTGCAATCATTCGACCAATTTCTTTTACTTTTTCATCAACAGTTAACGGAAGAACAGACGTCGTTGTACGATCACCTTTTATCTCTTTAGCAATAAAGAGATGAGTATCTGCCATCGCTGCTACCTGAGGCAGATGAGATATACAGAGAACTTGTGAATCAACAGAAATAGCATGTATTTTTTCACCGATCGATTGAGCTACTCTTCCACTTACGCCTGTATCAACTTCGTCAAAGATAATGGACGTCACGCCTTGATGCTTAGAGAAGATGCTTTTTAACGCCAGCATAATTCTTGACAGTTCTCCTCCTGATGCTACTTTTGCAAGAGGCTTTAAAGGTTCACCAGGATTGGTAGAAATATAAAATTCTACGTTGTCAATACCGTCTTTGGTGAATTTTATTCTTTCTCCATTTACTTCAACGTCATTTTTACCTGCATTTACAACAGAGAATTTAATTTGAAATACGGTCTTAGCCATATACAGTTCTTGAAGCTCATGATGGATACTGTCCGTTAACTCCTGAGCAAGTTTTTTTCGAATAGCTGAAACGTTATTAGCTTCTACTAATAAATCCTGTGCTACACTGTTTAACTCTTCTTTGATCTTGCTCACATGCGTATCTCGATTTTCAATACGATCAATTTCATCTTCAATTTGCGCTGCATATTCTAGAATTTCATCTACACTTTGACCGTATTTACGCTTTAAGTGATTAATTTCATTTAAACGCGCTTCAATAAAGTCTAAGCGTTTGGGATCAAATTCTAATAAATCAAGCTGCTGACGAATTTTATAAGATGCGTCTTCTAGCTGATAGAAGCTCGATGAAATGATCTCAGAAATTTCGGCATAGTTTTTTTCCAGTGACGAAATATCCTCCGTATGATTCATTGCTACACCGACCCAATCTAAACCTTGGTGTTCACCGTGCAGGGCATTGTACGCATCGTTTAGCGACGTATAGATCTTTTCAAAGTTAGAAATCTTCAAACGCTCTTCATTTAGTTCCTCGTCTTCGTTCAGCTGCAAATTTGCCGCTTTGATTTCATCTAATTGAAATTGAA
The DNA here is from genome assembly GCF_056400385.1 of Priestia sp. P5_B4. NCBI lineage: Bacteria > Bacillati > Bacillota > Bacilli > Caryophanales > Bacillaceae > Priestia > Priestia sp. P5_B4. The sequence goes on along the minus strand of NZ_JBFULJ010000025.1, from coordinate 11,349 downwards.
TAAGATCGAGGCGATGTGCCATCTGCTGTTCATTTTCAGTTAATTGATCAAGCTGCTTTTTTAGCGATGTATACCTAGAAAATACCTCTCGATACTCCGTCAAAGCCTCTTCTACTTTTTCTCCTCCATATTGATCAAGAAGAGTTAAGTGACGATCTTGATTCATTAAATCTTGGTGCTCGTGCTGTCCATGTATATCAATTAACGTCTGTCCAACTTCACGTAGGATAGCTAACGTTACGAGCTTACCGTTGATGCGGCAAATACTTTTCCCATTTGTAGTGATATCTCGGCGAAGCACAATCATTCCATCTTCCACTTCCAAACCGACTTGTTTGGCTTTTTCGTGACTCGGATGCTGTTCTTCATCAAATAAGAAAAGTCCTTCAATTTCGGCTCTGTCTGTTCCGTGGCGTACAAACTCCGAAGAGCCTCTTCCACCTACTAACAATGAAATGGCATCAATAATAATCGATTTCCCCGCTCCTGTTTCGCCTGTTAATACCGTTAAGCCTTTTTCAAATGAAACAGAAAGTTCATCAATAATCGCAAAGTTTTTAATGGATAATTCAGCTAACAACCTGCTTCACTCACCTTTATAACATTTCTAAGAATCGGTCTGATATAATTTGCGTATCTTCAGGAGTACGGCAAATAATCAAACATGTATCGTCTCCACAAATTGTTCCTAATATTTCATCCCAATCCAAATGATCAATTAATGCGCCAATCGCATTTGCATTTCCCGGTAATGTTTTCATCACCAACATATGCCCCGCTGAATCAATTTTTACAAATGCGTCCATAAGAGAGCGCTTTAACTTTTGTAAGGGATTAAAACGCTGATCTGCAGGCAAGCTGTATTTGTATCGACCGTCCATCAAAGGCACTTTGACTAAGTGCAGTTCTTTAATATCACGAGAGATTGTTGCCTGTGTTACATTAAAACCTTGGTTTTTTAAAATATCTACCAATTCATCCTGTGTTTCAATATCATTATTCGTGATAATATCACGAATTTTAATATGTCTTTGCCCTTTATTCATGTTGGCACCTCACATTAATATGTAATCTTCTTTTTGTTTTGTTGTTTATAAGTCTTTCACTAATTAAGTATCATAATGTGTTCAACTTGATTATGCACCTTTTGTATAAAGAGTCATAATCAAATCGCCAATGCTAAGTCTTTGCTTAACATTGGCCATTATTACTTTTTCTCTTTTAACGTCTTATGTGCTTCTTCGACTACTTCGCTCACAGTAAGCGGAGCTTGATTTTCACCAAGTTCACGCTCGCCTTTCCAGCGCAGGTGGAGAAGAAATTCGATATTTCCATCTCCTCCCGTTATCGGTGAATACGACATGTTATATACATCGTATCCTTGACGAAGGGAGAAATCCACCATGCCTTGAAGAACTTCTTCATGCACTTTTGAATCACGCACGATTCCTTTTTTCCCAACTTGCTCTCTTCCAGCCTCAAACTGTGGCTTAACGAGCGCAACAACATCGCTGTGTGGAACAAGAAGTGTTTTTAACACAGGAAGAATGAGTCTTAAGGAAATAAATGATACATCAATAGAAGCGAATTCAGGCAAGCCTCTTGATAAATCAGCTGGCGTCACATAACGGAAATTTGTTCGTTCCATTACTTCTACTCGTTCATCTTGACGAAGCTTCCAAGCTAGCTGATTATAGCCTACGTCTAGCGCATAGGACATCTTCGCTCCATTTTGAAGCGCACAATCGGTAAAGCCTCCAGTAGAAGAACCAATATCAATCATGATTTTATCCGCTACATGGACATTAAATTCTTTAATCGCTTTTTCAAGCTTAAAGCCGCCTCTGCTGACGTAAGGCATCACTGCACCTTTAATTGTCAGCGGCGTATCGCGTTCAATTTTCTCTCCCGGCTTATCCAAACGGACTTCATTCGCATAAACGAGTCCTGCCATCACTGTACGCTTTGCTTTTTCTCTTGTTTCAATCAAACCTCGTTCTACTAATAATACATCTACTCGTTCTTTTTTTGTCACTTAACTTCAAGCCTCTTTTGTGTTGGTGTTACGAGTTTTTTAACTCGATTTATAATCTCTTCTTTGGTTAAACCAATTTCTTCTAAAAGTTTTGTTACGCTGCCGTGCTCGATAAAGCGATCTGGAATCCCCATACGTTCAACGCGCGTATCATAATAGCCGTGCTCTGATGCAAACTCTAACACCGCGCTTCCAAAACCGCCTTGAAGTACCGCTTCTTCTACCGTAATCACAGGCTTACTAGTTTGGAAAATCTCATGAAGTATTTTTTCATCCAACGGTTTAATAAAACGAGCATTTACCACTTTGACGCTGATTCCTTGCTTCTCAAGTTCTGCTGCTGCATCCATCGCCATTGAAATCGTTGTACCAAACGTTAAAATGGTTGTATCTGAACCTTCTTTTAATACGTCCCATGTACCGATCGGAATGTTTTTCAATTCTGAATCTAGTTCAACACCTAATCCGTTTCCTCTAGCATAGCGCATAGCAATCGGACCTTCTTCATAAGTCAAAGCAGTGTGAACCATGTGCTGGCCTTCATTCTCATCTTTTGGCATCATAATAACAAGGTTAGGCAAATGACGTAAGAATGCAATATCAAACACGCCTTGATGCGTTTCACCATCAGCACCTACTAGCCCAGCGCGATCAATCCCAATAAATACATTTAGCTTCTGACGGCAAATATCATGAACCACTTGATCGTATGCACGCTGTAAAAACGTAGAATAAATAGCTAAAAAGGGCTTCATATTTTGAGTTGCAAGACCTGCTGCCATTGTTGTTGCATGCTGCTCTGCAATCCCAACATCAAACATGCGATGCGGAAACTCTTTTTGAAATGCTTCGAGTTTTGAACCCACAGGCATTGCTGGTGTTACGGCTACAATGCGATCATCTTCCCTAGCCATCTTCAATACCGTATCACTTACTAGTTTACTCCAAGCAATCGGAACATTTTTGTCTTTAATAAAGTCACCGGATTCAATTTTGTAAGGGCCTGTACCATGCCATGCTCCGCTTTTATCGCTTTCCGCCGGCAAGTAGCCTTTCCCTTTTTTCGTAATAACGTGAATCAGCACGGGACCTTTTGTTTTCTTTGCATATTGTAACGTTTCCAATAAATCATCATAGCTATGGCCATCAACTGGGCCTAAATACGTAAAGCCAAGGTCTTCAAAGAACATGCCTGACACGACCATATACTTTAGACCATCTTTTACACGTTCTGCCGTTGCCGCAAGCTTACCGCCTACTGCAGGCACTTTTTTCAGCAAGACTTCAAGCTCATCTTTTACCCAGTTGTATTTGCCTGCCGTGCGCAAACGTCCTAGAATACTGTGTACAGCTCCCACGTTAGGAGCGATAGACATTTCATTGTCATTTAAAATAACGGTCATATCCGTTTGCTCGTGCCCGATGTGGTTAAGCGCTTCAAGAGCCATACCACCTGTTAAAGCTCCGTCACCAATGATGGGAACAATATGAGCTTTTGTTTTTTGCAAATCTCTTGCAGCAGCCATTCCCATTGCGGCTGAAAGAGATGTAGAACTATGTCCCGTTTCCCATACATCATGTTCACTTTCGTCACGCTTTGGAAAACCGCATAATCCTTTATATTGACGGATTGTATCAAACTCTCCCGCTCGTCCTGTTAAAATTTTATGGACATACGACTGATGCCCCACGTCCCATAAAAATTTATCTTTTGGGCTGTCAAATACTTTATGGAGTGCAAGCGTTAACTCAACAACCCCCAAATTCGGCCCTATATGACCGCCAGTTGCAGAAAGCTTTGTAATTAAAAAACGACGAATCTCTTCACTTAGTTCTTCTAATTGTGTTACTGACATTTTCTTTAAAAACTCAGGATTTTTTATCGTTGTAAGATCCAAGGTGGATCACTCACTTTCGTACTTGTTATAAAGTTACCTTAATACATTGTCTATTGTTTTATACGTATAGTCAATTTTTAGTATTTCCTTATTACTTACAATACCTTTGATATTCTATCAGTAAACCAGCGATATTCAAAGGAAAACAGTGAAAAAATAGCCGCTAACACAAATGTGATAACGGCCACCAAGATATTGTATATGTCTTTCAAACCTATGCACTACGCTTTTATACAGTAGTAAAATCATTATAGCATAGCCCCTATTGGGACTCAATCTTATTTTACTGTATCACTCAAAAAACCTGACAGAGATCGTCATTAACTATCACGTTTTGCTATATATAAACAAATTTCTTCTAGTAATCCGTGCTTAATTTGAGCTTGACGTAACGAGAGAAGTGCTTGTTCAACATGATACTGTAACTTTTCTTTGGCCGCTTCCATACCTAATAAAGAAGGATATGTCGTTTTTTCATTTTCTGTATCACTGCCAATTGGCTTTCCTAATTTTTCTTCAGACCCTTCCACATCCAAGATATCATCTTGAATTTGAAACGCTAACCCTACATGCTTACTGAATTCTTCTAATAATTCTTGCTGTAAAGGCGTAGCTTTTGCAAGAATAGCTCCTGCTTTTACACAAAACCCTAGCAGCTTCCCCGTTTTGTGAAGGTGAATATATTCAAGCTCATCTAGCGTGAGCTGCTTTTTTTCGCCTTCCATATCCGCAACCTGTCCGCTGATCATACCTTCTGTTCCGCTTGCTTTTACCAGTTCTGTAATGAGCTGAAGCTTCATATGTGATGTAATCTCAGGATGTGCCGCTTCAGAAATGAGCTGAAAGCTATTTGTTAAAAGAGCATCTCCAGCTAATATAGCGGTTGCTTCGCCGTACACCTTGTGATTCGTTGGTTTACCTCTTCTTAAGTCGTCATCATCCATGCTAGGTAAATCATCGTGAATGAGAGAATATGTATGAATCATTTCCACTGCACATGCTGTTTCTAATCCCATGCTCTCGTCTTTTCCAAACGCATGTAGCGTGGCAAACAACAGCACTGGGCGAAGTCGCTTTCCTCCTGCCGTAAGCGAGTAAAGCATGGATTCCTTTAAGTTAACCGGAGCATGTAATGCTTTTACCACTTCAGGCAAGCGTGTTTCTACTCGATCTTTTGTAAAAGAAATATACTCTTTTAAATTCATTTCATTCACCATTACTCTTCCTCCTGCACCGAGAATGGCTCAAGCGTTCCGTCTTCACGTAAAATAGTTTCCATTTGCTTTTCAATATGCTGAAGACGATCGTGACAGAATTTTGAAAGAGTCATTCCTTCTTGGAATTGTTGAATTGCTTCTTCTAAAGGCACGTCGCCTTCTTCTAGCTTGTTTACGATGGTTTCTAACTGCTCCATCGCCTCTTCAAACGTATACTCTTTATTTGTCGCCATTTTTCATCGCTCCTCTATTTTCGAAACTTCACACTGCAACTGTCCATCGGTCAAACGAACGTTTACCATATCGCCTTTGGATACTTGTTTGGTTGATTTAATTAACTCTTTTTCTTTATCGTATACTAAGCTGTAGCCTCTTTCCATTGTTTTTAATGGACTAAGCGTATGTAATTTTGACGTTGCCGTTGCAAATAAAAGCTGTTTTTGCTTTAGCAGCTGCTGCATCTCTTTTGTCAGCATTTTCGTCAGCTGCTGTTGACGCTCCGCTGCTTTCATTAACTGATGCTCGGGGTGATTGCGCAACAAAGCGGCTGTTAGCTGCTCGTAGTTCGTCCGTTTATCTTCAATGTACCTTCTGCCTTCACGATAAAAACGCTCCATCAACTGATCTAACTGCTGCTCTTTTTGCTCGACCAACTTTTGAGGATAACGAAAAGCATATGATTTCTGGGATCGTTCAAGCCTGCGGCTACTAGACTGAAGCATTTCTTTCATCGAACGAAGAAGACGGATATTTCGCTGAGTCAATCTTTCTGTAATTTCACTGATATGAGGCACAGCCAATTCCGCAGCACCCGTTGGAGTAGGAGCGCGAAGATCTGCTACAAAATCTGCAATTGTAAAATCGGTTTCATGTCCAACCGCTGAAATAACAGGAATAGTAGAAGTGAAAATTGCACGAGCAACGCTTTCTTCGTTAAAAGCCCAAAGCTCTTCAATTGACCCACCACCGCGGCCAACAATCAATACGTCTGCTTCTTTACGACGGTTTGCTTCTTCAATTGCCTTAATGATAGACGGTGCCGCATTCACTCCTTGAACAAGAGCGGGCATAACAATAATGTTCGCGTTATATCTGCGCTTTAATGTCGTAATAATATCACGTACGGCTGCTCCAGTTGGAGATGTAATAACACCTATTGTTGTTGGATACTTCGGCAGTTTTCGTTTCCTAGCAGGATCAAATAAGCCTTCTTTTTCCAGCTTTTTTTTCAGCTGTTCGTAGGCCAAGTATAAGTTTCCAACGCCATCAGGCTGCATTTCTTTTACGTACATTTGATAATTTCCGCTTGGTTCATAAACCGAAATTTCAGCTCGAATGAGTACATTCATTCCTTCTTCAGGCTGAAAATTAAGCTGCCGGTTATGCCCAGCAAACATAACGGCTGCGATACGAGCATTTTGATCTTTCAAGGTGAAATACATATGTCCCCGACTATGACGTTTAAAGTTAGAAATTTCTCCTTTAATCCATACATCTTGCATGTGAGGGTCTACATCAAACTTGCGCTTAATGTATCGTGTAAGAGCCGTAACGGTTAGATAACGCACTTCACTCATCGTTTTGCCTCCTTTGCAGTCACCCTCTCCCCTTTGTATAAAGGAGAGAAGCATTTTGGTCACTTGATTTGGCAAGATGAACCTTTATTTAGATAAAGTTGTTAACACTTTAGACAATACGCCATTGATAAACTTGCTTGATTGATCATCGCCAAACGTTTTCGCTAATTCAATCGCTTCATTTAACGTAACGCTCGTAGGAATTTCTTCTTCATACTTCATTTCGTATACGGCAATACGTAGGATAACGCGGTCTACAGTAGCTACACGATCTAACGTCCATTTTTCTAAATGATTGCGTAAAAGTTCATCAATTTCTTGCTGATGTTCAACCACACCTAGCACGAGACTTTCTAAAAATTGATCAGACTTTTCATTTTGTACAACATTTCCGATTGCCTCCATTGGCTCGGTCTGCCCTAAATCATGCTGAAATAGTGCTTGTAATGCTTTTTGGCGTGCTGTATGTCTTTTCATTATTTTTGCTCCTTTATTTATCTTCTTCAACTAGTATACCTAGATAATAGCATAGTTTATGATACGATACTTCATTGTTCTTAGACGAAGTTTGTAGAACACGAAAAAGACCGTCTTTATGACGAGACAGTCTTTTTCACTTTACCATAGCTTGTGTTGAAAAGGAACAAGTAATCATACGTTATTCCATTTTAGCAACAGCCGTTAGGTCAACGTTTGTTTTATTCAACTTCTTCAATATCAGTTTTTTGCGTATCAAACTGAATCCCTACGATATGAATGTTTACTTCATCGAGATCAATAGCTGTCATATTTTTAAGGGCTTGACGAATGTTATCTTGTACTTGTTGCGCTACGTTTGGAATAGACACTCCAAACTTCATCATACAAAATACGTCTACTTTTATCCCGTTTTCTGTTAAGTCCACTTTTACACCTTTACCGTGGTTTTTCTTTCCTAGTTTCTCCACAACGCCAGCTGCAAAATTTCCTCTCATTGCAGAAACGCCTTCTACTTCAGAAGCAGCAATACCCGCAATGACTTCAATAACCTCAGGAGCAATTTCTACTTTGCCAAGAGAATTTGGGTGTTCTTCCATTTCTAATACATGATTTTCATTCATGTACAGCACCTCCTATAGTTTATATTATACTAAGAATTCATTACGTCATATAGCTCAAGAAACTTCGTGTTGAATTCACCGCTAACAAATTTTTCATGATTTAATAGTTTTTGGTGAAAAGGAATAGTGGTTGCAACGCCGTCGATAACAAATTCATCTAACGCCCGCTTCATTCGTTCAATAGCTTCCTCACGAGTTGGCGCATGAACAATCAATTTAGCCACCATTGAATCATAGTAAGGCGGGATTGCATAGCCCGGGTATGCAGCAGAGTCTACGCGCACTCCGTAGCCACCTGGCGGCAAGTACATTTGAATCGTACCTGGTGATGGCATAAAGTTTTTCTCTGGGTTTTCCGCGTTGATTCGGCACTCAATTGCCCATCCGTTAAATGTCACTTCTTCTTGCGTAAACGGTAAAGTTTCACCATTTGCCACTTTGATTTGTTCTTTAATTAAGTCAACTCCTGTCACCATCTCTGTAACAGGGTGTTCTACTTGGATACGCGTATTCATTTCCATGAAGTAAAATTTGTTTTCACGGTAATCATAAATGAATTCCACTGTTCCGGCTCCTGTGTAATTAACGGCTTGAGCAGCTTTAACAGCAGCGTCGCCCATTAATTCACGCGTTTTTTCGTCTAACGCTGGAGAAGGAGTTTCTTCAATTAATTTTTGAAGACGGCGTTGAATCGAGCAATCACGCTCTCCTAAATGTACAGTATTCCCATGAGAATCAGCCAACACTTGGATCTCAACGTGACGGAAATCCTCAATGAACTTTTCAATGTACACACCAGGGTTACCGAAAGCTGTAGCAGCTTCTTGCTGTGTAATTGTAATACCTTTAATAAGCTCTTGTTCATTTTTCGCAACGCGGATTCCTTTTCCTCCGCCTCCTGCCGTTGCTTTAATAATAACAGGATAGCCAATATCATTAGCGATTGACATACCGTCTTCCACTGACTCTACAATTCCAGTTGAACCAGGAACAATTGGAACACCCGCTTCACGCATCGTTTCTCTCGCTACGTCTTTTGTTCCCATTTTGTTAATGGCTTCAGGACTTGGTCCTACAAATGTAACGTTACACTCTCTGCATAGCTCTGCAAAATCAGCGTTTTCAGCTAAAAAGCCGTATCCAGGGTGAATAGCGTCACAGCCCGTTAGCATCGCAACACTCATAATGTTTGTAAAGTTTAAATAGCTGTCTTTAGATGACGTTGGTCCAATACAATACGCTTCGTCTGCTAATTGTACATGCAAAGAATCGCGATCAGCTTGAGAATGAACAGCTACTGATTCTACACCTAACTCTTTACACGCTCGAATAATTCGAACCGCAATTTCTCCTCGATTCGCAATTAATAGCTTTTTAATCATATTTACCGCTCCTTATTCAGGCTTTACTAAGAAAAGAGGTTGACCGTATTCTACAAGTTGTCCACTTTCAACTAATACGTCAACGATTTCACCTTTAACTTCTGCTTCGATTTCATTAAATAATTTCATTGCTTCTACGATACATACAACCGAATCTTTTTGTACTTTATCTCCAGGAGTCACGTATACATCTGATTCTGGCGATGATGACGCATAGAAAGTCCCTACCATCGGAGATGTAATTTTATGTAAGCTTTCATCAACCGCTGGGGCCGCTTGTTCTTCTTTTGGTTGAGTAGACTGTGCTGCTGGGGCTGGCGCTGGAGCCGCTGCTGCCTGCGGTGCAGGTACTGCCGCTTGTTCAGGTGCCGAAACCACTACTTGCTGTGCTTGTTTGGAAACAATTGCGTCTTTTTTCTTCATCTTGATTTTGGAGCCTTCGTGCTCATAGGTGAACTCCTCGATTGATGATTGATCAACTAGTTTAATGATCTCACGGATCTCTTGAATTTTTAACATATTGAACACTCCTACCTCATGAAAATAGAATTCTCTACAATGTTAATAATACGACAGATGGCTACAGCCATTCAATTCGTTTGGCAAACATTAAAAAGAAGTTCCACTTACTCTATAATAACTTTTTAGCGTTATCGTTTTATAAATGGAAACATAGCTTTACAGATGACAACACTTATGAAAACGTTTGTCACCTAGTACTAATATAAGATTATGAAACCTATTATAACCGAAGTAAAAAAAGAAAGCCATGTTAAAATTTTTACCGTCTCGCTTAGATTTTAGTCATTTCATAAAAAAAGAAGTGTAAACAACCCCAATTTACGGCTGTTTCACACTTCTTTTATTCCCTTTATTTAGTTGGTTGAAACTCTACCGCTACTTCTTTTGGACCCATTTCTTTTTTGACTAGCTGAATGATTTGATTTGCTTTTGTTTTTGAGTGTTTTTCTGTCTTAACCGTAATTTGCACTTGCTTTCCGTCTGCTCTTACTAGCGCGTCACTGTATCCTTTTGCTTTAATTAATGTTTCCAGCGTGGCTTCTTTTTCCCCAAGCTTTGATAATTCATCAATTTTATCCATCGCCTTGCTTACTTCCGCAGGCGTCACATTTTTTGATGCAGCTACTTCTTGATACTCTTCTTTTAATTGACTTCTTTCATCATTTAATTCCAAACGAAGAGCCGTAAATAGCTCGTCGCTATCTGTGCTTGATACAACCGCTGATTCTTTTGCATTTTTAGCTGTTTCCTTCTTTACATTTCCTGCTGAACCTTCAGTTTTTGAATCTTCTTTTGTTCCTGATTTCTCATCTGTCTGTTGTTTTGTATCTTCTGCAGGAGCCTTGTCATCAGCCTGCTTTTCGCTCTGTTTTTCATTGTCTACTAGCGCAACATTACTCTGAGGATTTTCTGGCGTTGTCATATAATACACCGATAACACAACAACTAAACTTAACATTGTTAATAACCAAACCGTTTGCTTTTTTAATAACATATTCATTTCCCCCTCATCCTTTTTTCGCTAATACTGCTACTCTATGACTTGGTATATCGAGCGCTCTTGTCACGGCTTCAATAATAGATTTCTTTACCTCGATATTATCAGCTCCTTTAGCGACAACTAACACGCCTCTTACTTTTGGCTTTTCGGTTTTAACTACAACAGGCTTTTCTTGTTCTCCACTTCTTACAATGACCAGCTGTTCGTCTGTTGAGGAATCTTCAACTTTACGAGTCCCTCCTTCACGGTCTGTTTCGTTGGTCGTTTGCGATTTTGTGACGCTGTTTTTTTCATATATTTTGGATTCTGTTGCATCTAGGTTCACAATTACTTTTACCTTACTTACGCCTCTAACTTGATCCAAAATATCTTTCAATTCTTCCTCATACCGCTCTTCATAGCCTGTCATTGTTGTTGTCTTTTTAGAGCTAAAAGCGGGAACATCCTGTGATACCGGTGGTGCGCTGGTTTCTTTGCTTGCACTCTTTAGTAATCCGCCTGAATTCATAGATGTTGTGAGTGAGTTGCTAAATACCATAAAGATAACGCCTGCAGCTAGTAAAATGCCTATATACATTAACTTTGAAGGTTTCTTCGTAGTTGATGACTGTTTAAGTG
>NZ_JBFULJ010000024.1:0-29518 GCF_056400385.1 Priestia sp. P5_B4 | reverse complement strand
AAGTATAGTCAGTTAATTGCTGATCAGTATGCGTCCTATGGGTTTCCGAACCTTCAGCTAATGACGGAAGTTGTACATTCAGAAGAAGCATTTCAGCAGTTTGTAGAGCAACGAAAACAAGAAGATACAGAAAAAGTATTACAAGCCATCACAGAAATGCAAAATAAAGAAAATGAAAAAAGTGATGGACCAGACCTACCAAAAGGTCCGCTTACAATTGGATATACGATTAAAGACGAGACGGTTCGCCTGGACTCCATTGTAGATGAAGAAAAGCGAATTGCCGTTGAAGGATACGTATTTGATGCAGAAACGAGAGAATTACGAAGCGGACGTACGCTTCTTATTTTTAAAGTGACAGATTATACAAACTCTATTATGGTTAAAATGTTTTCGCGTGACAAAGAAGATATTCCTTTACTTCAAGCGATTAAAAAAGGAATGTGGGTAAAGGTGCGCGGAAGTGTACAAAACGATACATTTGTCCGTGATCTAGTTATGATTGGAAATGATGTTAACGAGATTACCGGTCCCGCTAGACAGGATACAGCGCCTGAAGATGAAAAGCGTGTGGAACTTCACTTGCATACGCCAATGAGTCAAATGGATGCCGTTTCATCTGTTGGAGCTTTAGTCGGACAAGCCAAAAAATGGGGACATCCGGCTGTAGCGATAACTGATCACGCGGTTGCACAGTCGTTTCCTGAAGCGTATGGAGCCGGGAAAAAGAACGGCATTAAAATACTGTACGGAGTGGAAGTCAATTTAGTGGACGACGGCGTACCGATTGCCTATAATCCGCAGCATGTGGATTTGACAGAAGCAACTTACGTAGTATTTGACGTCGAAACAACCGGTTTGTCAGCCGTATACGATACCATTATTGAACTTGCTGCCGTGAAGATGAAAGAAGGCGAAATCATCGATCGATTTGAACGGTTTGCAAATCCTCATCATCCTCTGTCTGCAACAACAATTGAGCTGACGGGTATTACAGATGATATGGTCCAAAATGCGCCTGAAATCTCAGAAGTACTTCGGGATTTTCACGAGTGGATGGGCGACAGTATTTTAGTCGCTCATAATGCAAGCTTTGATATGGGATTTTTAAATATGGGACTGCAAAAAATCGGATTAGAAAAAGCAGCTAACGGCGTTATTGATACGCTTGAACTCGGAAGATTTTTGTATCCGCATATGAAAAACCATCGTTTAAATACTCTTGCTAAAAAGTTTGATATTGAACTTGTGCAGCATCACCGCGCGATTTACGATGCGGAAACAACCGGCTATTTGTTAAATAAAATGCTGAAAGATGCATTTGAACGCGAAATTACGATGCACGATCGCTTAAATGATTATATGGGAGAAGGGAATGCATATCAGCGGGCCCGTCCTTATCATGCGACGCTTTTAGCACAAAACGACGTAGGTTTAAAAAATCTATTCAAACTCGTTTCGATTTCTCATTTAAATTACTTTTATCGAGTTCCGCGAATTCCAAGGTCTCAGCTCGACAAATATCGAGAAGGCATCTTGATTGGAACCGCATGTGACCGGGGCGAAGTATTCGAAGGCATGATGCAAAAAGGAATTGATGAAGTAGAAGGAGTAGCTGAATTTTATGATTACATCGAAGTGCAGCCTCCTGACAACTACAAGCACTTAATTGAACTGGATTTAGTGCGGGATGAGAAAGCCTTAAAAGATATTATCAGCAATATTGTGAAGCTCGGTGAAAAGATTGGAAAGCCGGTTGTAGCAACAGGAAATGTTCACTATCTCAATCCGGAAGACAAAATTTACCGAAAAATTTTAATTGGTTCACAAGGGGGGGCTAACCCGTTAAACCGTCATCAGCTGCCGGATGTTCATTTTAGATCAACGGATGAGATGCTGAATTGTTTTTCATTTTTAGACGGGGACAAAGCGAAAGAAATTGTTGTTCATAATACGCAAAAAATAGCGGATATGATTGACGATATTAAACCAATTAAAGATGATTTATATACGCCGAAAATTGAAGGCGCAGACGAAGAAATGCGTGAAATGAGCTATGCGATGGCACGCAGCATCTACGGTGAAGAGCTGCCTGAAGTAGTAGAAGCTCGCCTAGAGAAAGAGTTGAAAAGTATTATCGGCCACGGGTTTGCCGTTATTTACTTGATCTCGCATAAACTTGTTAAAAAATCGTTGAATGATGGTTACTTAGTTGGTTCACGTGGTTCCGTAGGGTCTTCATTCGTTGCGACGATGACAGAAATTACAGAAGTAAATCCACTGCCTCCGCATTATGTTTGTCCAAAATGTAAGAAATCCGAGTTTTTTAATGACGGTTCCGTTGGTTCTGGGTTTGACTTGCCGGATAAAAGCTGCGACGATTGTGGGGTACCATTTATTAAAGACGGACACGATATTCCGTTTGAAACGTTCTTAGGATTCAAAGGAGATAAAGTTCCCGATATCGATTTGAACTTCTCCGGAGAGTATCAGCCGCGAGCTCATAACTATACAAAAGTACTGTTTGGACAAGATAATGTATACCGCGCGGGAACAATCGGTACAGTAGCTGAAAAAACAGCTTATGGCTATGTAAAAGGCTATGCCGGTGACCGTGATTTACATTTACGAAACGCAGAAGTGGATCGTTTAGTAGCAGGATGTACGGGCGTAAAACGTACAACGGGTCAGCATCCAGGGGGGATTATCGTTGTACCGGACTATATGGATATTTTCGATTTTTCACCGATCCAGTTTCCAGCTGATGACCGTAATTCCGAATGGAGAACAACTCATTTTGACTTCCATTCGATTCATGATAATTTATTAAAACTTGATATACTCGGACACGATGATCCGACCGTGATTCGCATGCTTCAAGATTTAAGTGGAATTGATCCAAAAACAATTCCGACGGATGATCCTGAAGTGATGAAAATTTTTAGCGGAACGGAATCACTTGGCGTAACAGAAGAGCAAATTATGTGTAAAACAGGAACGCTTGGCATACCTGAGTTTGGAACGCGCTTTGTGCGTCAAATGTTAGAAGATACGAAGCCAACGACGTTTTCAGAGCTTGTTCAAATCTCAGGACTGTCACACGGGACGGACGTATGGCTTGGTAATGCGCAGGAGCTAATTCGCAATGATATTTGCAACTTAAGTGAAGTAATCGGCTGTCGTGATGACATCATGGTTTATCTGATTTATCAAGGTCTTGAACCTTCACTTGCCTTTAAAATTATGGAGTCTGTACGTAAAGGGAAAGGGCTAACACCTGAATTTGAAGAGGAAATGATCAAAAATGGTGTTCCGGACTGGTATATTGATTCTTGTAAAAAGATTAAGTATATGTTCCCTAAAGCCCATGCGGCTGCTTATGTATTGATGGCCGTGCGTATTGCTTATTTCAAAGTGCACCACGCGCTTCTTTATTACGCAGCATACTTTACGGTTCGTGCAGATGACTTTGATATTGATACGATGATCAAAGGCTCAACTGCCATTCGAGCGAAGATGGAAGAAATCAATGCCAAAGGTTTAGATGCATCTCCTAAAGAGAAAAACTTATTAACGGTGCTTGAGCTTTCTTTAGAAATGTGCGAACGAGGCTATTCGTTTAAAAAAGTAGATTTATATGAATCTAGCGCAGACGAATTTTTAATTGACGGCACGTCTTTAGTTCCACCGTTTAATGCCATTCCCGGTCTTGGCACAAATGCAGCGCTGAACATTGTAAAAGCTCGTGAAACGGGAGAGTTTTTATCGAAAGAAGATTTGCAGCAGCGAGGCAAAGTATCGAAGACGATTTTAGAGTATCTAGACAACCATGGATGCCTTGAATCATTACCTGATCAGAACCAGCTTTCTCTTTTCTAACATTTGCATAAAATAAGCGGTTATGATATAGTAATTGTGGAAATGCTAAGGATACGGACGAGAAAGAGTGGGGAAACCCGCTCTTTCTTATTGATATGAACTTACTGACATAGTAAGTAGTATGGAGAACGAATCGGCTTCTAGCATGATTCGTTTTTTCTGTAGATTTTCAATCACCATGATTGATTTATTATGTGACGTTTAAAATCCTGCAACACAAACGACAACATTTCCACTCTAGTAGGTTAGACCTCTTATAGAGTGCAAAATAAAAATAGCAAATAAACCACTCTTTTTTGATATAAGAGACATAAAAAACGCGTAACCTAAACATACCATGCAATGTCTCGAAGGGAGGATTAGAATGAGTAAAAATGTAAAACAAACAGTGGAAGAAATGGTTTCCCCTATCTTAGAGGAAATGAATTTAGAGCTTGTTGAAATTGAATACGTAAAAGAAGGAAAAGATTGGTTTTTACGTGTGTTTATCGACTCTGATACCGGCGTGGATATCGAAGACTGCGGAGCAGTAAGTGAAAAATTGAGTGAGAAAATGGATGCAGTAGATCCAATCCCTCATAACTATTTTTTAGAAGTATCATCGCCTGGTGCGGAACGCCCATTAAAAAAAGATAAAGATTTTGAACGTGCAATTGGTAAGCATGTATACATAAAAACATATGAACCAATTGAAGGTGCAAAAGAATTTGAAGGCGAATTACAATCATTTGACGGAGAAACTGTCACATTATCTATTCGTATCAAAACACGCACAAAAACGGTGGTTTTACCATATGACAAAGTCGCTTTTGCTCGATTAGCGATTGTATTTTAATGTGTAGGGGCCAATATTAAAGGGGGATTATCCAACGATGAGCAGTGAGTTATTTGATGCCTTAGTCATTCTTGAAAAAGAGAAAGGCATTAGCAAAGATGTAATTATTGAAGCAATTGAAGCAGCGCTAATTTCTGCTTACAAACGCAACTTTAACCAAGCGCAAAACGTACGCGTTGATTTAAATTTAGAAAGAGGTTCAATGCGCGTGTTTGCTCGCAAAGATGTGGTTGATGAAGTATATGATCCACGCCTGGAAATTTCGGTTGAAGAAGCACAAACAATCAACCCTAACTTCCAACTAGACGATGTGGTTGAAATCGAAGTAACGCCAAAAGACTTTGGACGCATCGCGGCTCAAACAGCAAAACAAGTTGTTACACAGCGTGTTCGTGAGGCGGAACGAGGCGTTATCTATTCAGAGTTCAGCGATCGCGAAGAAGATATTATGACAGGTATTGTTCAGCGTCAAGATTCTCGATTCATCTATGTGAGCCTTGGCAAAATTGAAGCATTGCTTCCTCAAAGCGAGCAAATGCCAAATGAACAGTATAAACCTCATGATCGTATTAAAGTGTATATTACGAAAGTAGAAAAAACAACAAAAGGCCCGCAAATCTATGTTTCACGTACGCACCCAGGTCTTTTAAAACGTCTTTTCGAAAAAGAAGTACCGGAAATCTATGACGGTACAGTTGAATTAAAATCAGTAGCTCGCGAAGCTGGAGACCGTTCAAAAATCTCTGTTCATTCTGAGTATGCTGAAGTAGATCCGGTCGGTTCTTGTGTTGGGCCAAAAGGTCAGCGCGTACAGGCTGTTGTAAATGAACTAAAAGGTGAAAAAATTGACATCGTTCGCTGGTCAAATGATCCAGTTGAATTTGTTGCCAACGCTTTAAGTCCATCTAAGGTAGTAGATGTGATTGTAGATGAAAATGAAAAAGCAACAACTGTTATCGTTCCTGACTATCAGCTGTCACTTGCAATTGGTAAACGTGGACAAAATGCACGTCTAGCTGCTAAGCTGACAGGCTGGAAAATTGATATTAAAAGTCAATCAGAAGCTGAACAAGAAGGCATGGTTGTAAAAAACAGCGATGATATGCTAGTAAGTCAACATGCATTTGATTCAGATGAAGATATGGAATAAGAGGTGAGCCAAGGTGAACAATCGTAAAAAAGTCCCGATGCGAAAATGTGTGGCCACTGGAGAAATGAAGCCTAAAAAAGAGCTAGTACGCGTTGTACGCTCAAAAGAAGGCGACGTTTCAGTTGATGTAACGGGTAAAAAGTCCGGGCGCGGAGCTTATGTAAGCAAGGATAAAGAAGCAATTTTATTGGCAAAAAAGAAAAATGTGCTTTCGACACATTTAGGCGCGTCAATAGATGAAGCGGTTTATGAAGAGTTGCTAGCGCTTGTAGAAAAGGAGAAACAGTCACGCTAATGAATGAACAATGGATCTCCTTTTTAGGGCTTGCAAACCGTGCACGAAAATTGATTTCTGGAGAAGAACTTGTGGTTAGAGAAGTTCGGAAACAAAAAGCAAAGCTAGTACTTTTAGCAAGCGATGCGTCTGAAAACACAAAGAAAAAAGTAACGGATAAATGTTCTTACTATAACGTTTCGGTTAAAATCGTTCCCGATCGCTATACGCTAGGTCAAGCGATTGGTAAAGATGCTCGAGTTGTAGTAGCCGTTATGGACGAGGGATTTGCTAAAAAGCTAGCAACGATGCTCGGTTAATTTTATGGGGGTGAAAGTATTGAATAAAAATACAAAATCAACAGCTAACAAAGGAAACAATAAAGGTAACAAAAAGCCACAGGCACAAAAGTCACAGGCACCAAAAGGTAGACCAGCTCCAGCAGCTGCAAAAGAGTTACCGGAAAAAGTAACGTTTGTCGGAAGCTTAACGGTTTCTGAGTTAGCAAAAGAATTAGGCAAAGAGCCTTCTGAAATTATTAAAAAACTATTTATGCTTGGTGTAATGGCAACAATTAACCAAGAGTTAGATAAAGATTCTATCGAACTAATTGCCGGAGAATACGGTGTAGAAGTTGAAGAAGAAGTAGTGGTAGATGACACTGCTTTTGAATCATTAGAAATCATTGATGACGAAAAAGATCTTCAAGTGCGTCCTCCAGTTGTTACAATCATGGGTCACGTTGACCACGGTAAAACAACGCTTCTTGACTCTATCCGTAACACAAAAGTAACGGCTGCAGAAGCAGGCGGTATCACGCAGCATATCGGTGCTTATCAAGTTGTGGTTGACGAAAAGAAAATTACATTCCTTGATACACCAGGGCATGCTGCATTTACAACGATGCGTGCTCGCGGTGCGCAAGTAACGGATATTACAATCCTTGTTGTTGCAGCAGACGATGGTGTAATGCCTCAAACAATTGAAGCGATTAACCATGCAAAAGCGGCAGAAGTGCCAATTATTGTTGCGGTTAACAAAATGGATAAAGAAGCAGCAAATCCAGATCGCGTTATGCAAGAACTAATGGAGCACGGCCTTGTAGCTGAAGAGTGGGGCGGAGAAACAATCTTCTGTAAGCTTTCAGCCATTTCAGGTGAAGGGATCGATCAATTGCTTGAAATGATTTTACTTGTAAGTGAAGTAGAAGAGTTAAAAGCAAATCCTAACCGTCGTGCAGCAGGTACAGTTGTAGAAGCACAGCTAGATAAAGGCCGTGGGTCTGTAGCAACGCTTCTTGTTCAAACTGGTACACTACGCGTAGGTGATCCAATCGTAGTCGGAAATACGTTTGGCCGCGTTCGCGCAATGGTAAATGATATCGGCCGCCGTGTGAAGGAAGTAGGACCATCTACTCCGGTTGAGATTACTGGCTTAAACGAAGTTCCGTTAGCTGGAGATCGTTTCTTAGTGTTTGAAGATGAGAAAACAGCTCGTCAAATCGGAGAAGCTCGTGCTCAAAAGCAGCTTGAACAACAGCGCGGTGAAAAATCTCGCGTAAGCTTAGATGATTTATTTGAAAAAATTAAACAAGGTGAAATGAAAGACTTAAACCTTATCGTAAAAGCAGACGTACAAGGTTCTGTAGAAGCATTGGCTGCTGCTCTTCAAAAGATTGATGTAGAGGGTGTAAATGTTCGTATTATTCATACGGGTGTAGGTGCGATTACAGAATCTGATATCATTCTTGCAACTGCTTCTAACGCAATCGTTATCGGCTTTAACGTGCGTCCGGATGCTGGAGCAAAACGTACAGCTGACGTAGAAAACGTAGATATTCGTCTTCACCGCATTATTTATAAAGTAATTGAAGAAATTGAATCTGCGATGAAAGGAATGCTTGATCCTGAGTTTGCTGAAAAAATCATCGGTCAAGTGGAAGTACGTCAAACATTCAAAGTATCAAAAGTTGGTACAATCGCAGGAAGTTACGTAACAGACGGTAAAATTACACGTAACAGTGGAATTCGTTTAATTCGTGACGGAATTGTTATCTTTGAAGGTGAAGTAGATGTGCTAAAACGCTTTAAAGACGATGCAAAAGAAGTCGCTCAAGGATATGAGTGTGGTATTACAATTAAAAACTTCAATGATATTAAAGAAGGAGATATTATTGAAGCATATGTAATGGAGCAAATTGATCCTAAATGATTGGACTAGTGGAGTGTGAATGCTTAATTTACAATGCTGCTTCTCTTAAAGAAAAACGTGCCGTGCTTCAGCGCATCTTGATGCGCTTGAAGCAGCGGTTTAACGTATCAGTTTCAGAAACTGATTTTCAAGATGTGTGGCAACGAACAAAAATTAGCATTGTCGCAGTCTCATCTAGCCGTGTCACAACGGAACAAGAACTGCAAAAAGCGCTAAGCTTGATTGATTCTTTTCCAGAGATTGAACGTACCATTACAACTTTTGATTGGTTATAAAAGGGGTGACACAGATGAACATAAGAGCAACTAGAGTCGGAGAACAAATGAAAAAAGAGATGGGCGAGATTTTAAATCGTAAAATCAAGGATCCGCGCATCGGTTTTGTGACTGTAACAGATGTTCAAGTATCAGGCGATTTACAGCAAGCGAAAGTGTATATCTCTGTTTTAGGAGATGCTGAACAGCGTGAGAATACGTTAAAAGGCCTTGCGAAAGCAAAAGGATTTATCCGCTCAGAAATCGGTCAGCGCATTCGCTTACGTAAAACACCTGAAATTACGTTTGAGTTTGATGAATCAATTGATTATGGTAATCGAATTGAATCATTGCTTCATGAAATTAAAAAAGAAAGCGATGACCATCAAGAGAACGAATAAGATCGGTGAATGTAGAAACAAAAAAGGGTGTCTCAAAAGTGGTTTTTGCTTCTGAGACACCCTTTTTTAAATGAAAAGGAGATGAAGAATGAGTGGACGGTGTTTTAATTTTACATAAACCAGCTGGCCTGACTTCGCACGACTGTGTGTTTAAAGTCCGAAAGCTGCTTCGCACTAAAAAAGTAGGGCATACAGGCACATTAGACCCAGACGTTACAGGGGTATTGCCTATTTGTATCGGTAGAGCTACTAAAATTGTAGAGTATCTAACAGGAGCTACTAAAACCTATGAAGGAGAAGTTACACTCGGATTTTCTACAACAACAGAAGATTCTTCCGGAGAGGTTGTAGAAGAAAAGAAAGTAGTGGATTCTTTTTCACGTGCTCAAATCGAAGAAGTGCTGTCTTCGATGACAGGAGAACTTCAGCAAGTGCCTCCAATGTACTCTGCGGTAAAGGTCAAAGGTAAAAAGCTATATGAATATGCAAGGCAAGGAATCGAAGTAGAGCGCCCTGTTAGAACCATTCATATCTATAACTTTGAACTGCTGGACGATCGCGCTATATTTGAGGGAGAACAAATTTCCTTCAAATTCCGCGTAACGTGCAGCAAAGGTACATATGTGCGAACGCTTGCTGTGATGATTGGAGAAGCACTTGGCTATCCGTCTCATATGTCTTATTTGCAGCGAACGGGTTCAGGGCAGTTTTCACTGGAAGATTGTGTGACATTTGAAGATATTGAACGGGCGGTAGAAGAAGAAACGATCAATGAGAAACTGCATTCGATCGAAGAAGCTCTTAATCATTTGCCGAAACTTCAAATTAGTGATACATTAGCAGAGAAAGTGAAAAATGGCGCGGYATTGCCGTGCACAGAAGATGAAGAGTTAAAAAAAGAACCATTCTTTTTAATGATAAATTCAGCAGGCAAGTGCTTAGCAATTTATGCTCAGCACCCAACGAAAAAACATTTAATGAAGCCGGTTAAAGTGTTGGCAATCGACTAGACCGGTTAGGGAAAAGGTGAACTGTGTTTTGGAAACGATTGAAATTCGACATCCACACCACTTTCAACGAGAAGCTGTTCAACAATCAGTGTTAGCGCTTGGTTATTTTGATGGTGTGCATTTAGGGCATCAGCAAGTGATAAATTCAGCAAAACAGTTAGCGGATGAAAAAGGCATAGCTAGTGCTGTGATGACGTTTACTCCTCACCCTTCTGTGGTGCTTGGGCGCAATGTGCAGCACATTGATATGATCACACCACTTCAAGAAAAAAAGAAACTCATTGAGGAAATGGGAATTGACTTTTTATATATCGTTCATTTTGATAAACAGTTTGCAGCACTATTGCCTCAAGAGTTTGTTGATCAGTATATTATTGGCCTGAATGTGCAGCATGTGGTAGCTGGATTTGACTATACGTATGGAAAGTTAGGTAAAGGAACAATGGAAATACTACCATTTCATTCTCGATCAAAATTCACTCAAACAACAATTGATAAGTTAACAAATGGCGAAGAAAAAATTAGTTCAACGCTCATTCGCGAAAATTTAGCAAATGGAGACATGCATCGAGTAAAAGAGCTGCTTGGGCGCTATTATGAAGTGTCGGGTACAGTGACTCATGGAGAAAAGCGAGGCAGGCAAATAGGTTTTCCGACTGCTAACATCGCTTTAGACGATGAGTATTTACTTCCGCGCATCGGCGTGTATGCTGTTGAGCTTCAGCTCCACGGCAAGTGGTATGCAGGAGTATGCAACGTGGGCTATAAGCCGACTTTTCATGATAATTTAGAAAAGCCAACAATCGAAGTCCACTTATTATCATTTGACGAGCAAATCTACGATCAGCACGTAACGGTGAAATGGCACCGAATGATTCGTTCAGAAAAAAAGTTCAGCGGCATCGAAGAGCTTGTCGGTCAGATCTCAAGGGACAAGGAAGAAGCCCTTGCTTATTTTGAAGGAATTCAAAAGCATAAGAAATAAAAAAATATATATAAATAGTTGCTACGACTTGCTTTTTGTTCTAATAAGTAGTAACATAACACTTGTATGTAAAACAACCATTGCTTGGCATTACGATTCACCAACGTTTTGCTCGGTAACTGGGGTTTAATAATAAGGAGGTGAATAGGATGGCTATCACACAAGAGCGTAAAAATGAAATCATTAGTGAGTACAAAACTCATGCGAACGACACTGGTTCTCCAGAAGTTCAAATCGCTGTCCTAACAGAGCAAATTAACAATCTAAACGGTCACTTACGTACTCATAAAAAGGATCACCATTCACGTCGTGGTCTTTTAAAAATGGTAGGTCGACGTCGTAACTTACTTAACTACCTACGTAACAAAGATGTTACTCGTTATCGTGAGTTAATCAACAAACTTGGTTTACGTCGATAATAAGAAGAAAGCGGGAGCATTCCCGCTTTTTTAGTATGTACATTTAAGAAATATTAAAGATGCTACATAATGTGAAAAAAGCTATTGTTTTTGGATATTTCGTTTATAATAAAACTATCACATTTGATTACATACATATTTTATATGTAGAGAGGGGTACTCGTCGATATGGAACAAGAAAAACGAGTGTTCTCCGTAGATCTAGCTGGACGAAAGCTAGAAGTTGAAGTTGGCCAGTTGGCAAAACAAGCAAATGGCGCAGCATTAATCCGCTATGGAGACACAGTTGTATTAAGTACAGCAACGGCTTCAAAAGAGCCTAAAAATGTAGATTTCTTCCCGTTAACAGTAAACTATGAAGAGCGTTTATATGCAGTCGGTAAAATCCCAGGTGGATTCATTAAGCGTGAAGGCAGACCAAGTGAAAAAGCAATCTTGGCTAGCCGTTTAATCGACCGTCCGATTCGTCCTTTATTCGCAGATGGTTTCCGAAACGAAGTTCAAGTTGTCAGCGTTGTAATGAGCGTAGATCAAAACTGTTCTTCAGAAATCGCGGCAATGTTCGGTTCTTCATTAGCATTATCAGTATCTGATATTCCATTTGAAGGTCCTATTGCAGGCGTAATCGTAGGCCGTGTAGACAATGAATTTGTTGTAAACCCAACGGTAGATGAGCTTGAAAAAAGCGATATTCATCTAACGGTTGCTGGTACAAAAGATGCGATCAACATGGTTGAAGCAGGCGCTGATGAAGTACCGGAAGAAGTAATGCTAGAAGCAATTATGTTTGGACACGAGCAAATTAAAAAGTTAATTGCGTTCCAAGAAGAAATTGTAGCAGCAGTAGGCAAAGAAAAAGTAGAAGTTGCGCTTTATACTGTGGATGCTGACCTTGAGCGTCAAGTTCGCGAAATTGCAGAAGGTGACATGAACCGTGCCGTTCAAGTTCAAGAAAAGCATGCGCGCGAAAATGCGATTAAAGAAGTGAAAAGCGCAGTAGCTGCAAAATTTGAAGAGCAAGATGTAGAAGAAGAAGTACTAAATCAAGTGAATGAAATTTTATCGAAGCTTGTTAAAAGTGAAGTGCGTCGCTTGATCACAGAAGAAAAAGTGCGTCCTGATGGGCGTAGTATTGACGAAATTCGTCCACTTTCTTCTGAAACAAACTTGCTTCCTCGTACACACGGATCTGGATTATTTACGCGTGGACAAACTCAGGCGCTTAGCATCTGTACATTAGGTGCACTTGGCGATGTGCAAATTTTAGATGGTTTAAGTGTAGAAGAATCTAAACGCTTCATGCATCACTATAACTTCCCTTCATTTAGTGTTGGTGAAACTAGACCGATGCGCGGACCGGGTCGTCGTGAAATTGGACATGGTGCGCTAGGTGAACGTGCACTTGAGCCTGTTATTCCAAATGAAAAAGATTTCCCTTATACAATTCGTCTTGTATCTGAAGTATTAGAGTCAAACGGTTCTACTTCACAAGCGAGTATTTGTGCAAGTACGCTTGCAATGATGGATGCTGGGGTTCCAATTAAAGCACCTGTAGCAGGGATTGCCATGGGTCTGATCAAATCAGGTGAACACTACTCGATTCTAACGGACATTCAAGGAATGGAAGATCACCTAGGAGATATGGACTTTAAAGTAGCAGGTACGGAAAATGGAGTAACTGCGCTTCAAATGGATATTAAAATTGACGGGTTATCTCGTGAAATTTTAGACGAAGCCCTTCAACAAGCAAAAAAAGGCCGTATGCAGATCTTAAATCATATGATGTCAACGATTGCTACGCCTCGTCAAGAGCTTTCTCAATATGCGCCTAAGATCCTTACAATGGCTATTAACCCTGATAAAATTCGTGATGTTATTGGACCAAGCGGCAAGCAAATCAATAAAATCATCGAAGAAACAGGCGTTAAAATTGATATCGAACAAGATGGTACAATCTTCATTTCTTCTATTGATCAGCCAATGAATGAAAAAGCGAAGAAAATTATTGAAGATCTTGTACGCGAAGTTGAAGTCGGCCAAATGTACTTAGGAAAAGTAAAACGAATTGAAAAATTCGGTGCATTTGTAGAAATCTTCAGCGGAAAAGATGGGCTTGTTCATATTTCAGAGCTTGCAGAAGAGCGTATTGGAAAAGTGGAAGACGTTGTATCAATTGGCGACGAGATTCTAGTTAAGGTTATGGAAATTGATAAACAAGGCCGCGTTAACTTATCTCGTAAAGCAATTTTAAAAGAACAAAAAGAAAAAGAAGAAAAAGCAAAAGAAACAAAATAATCTTCTTTTACTACTATATAGATATTGTGAAATCGTCCATACATGAAGAAAATCCATGTGTAGGGCGATTTTATCGTTTGTAGATGTTTGTTCTACCTTGTCCCCTTTATACATATTTTAAATGGTAAAGGGGGAAGGATAAGTGAAGAGAACCATTGTGCAATTTACAGCATTTCTATTTTTACTGGCAATTACATATAAATCTATTTATAATCCTTTTGCTGAAGCATATATAGAAGCACTTAAATCCGATGTACAACTTGTATCAGCTCAGCATGATGCGTTATATCAAAAGATTGAAGAAAAAGCAAAAGATTATGAAAAGCCGGCAGCGAATGCACGAATCGATCCCGTTTGGAAACGGGTTCCTGGCTATAACGGCATAAAAGTTGATCTTGCTGCTTCTTATAAAAATATGAAACCTGCGGGTAAATTTGATGAAAAAAAACTAGTGTACAAACAGGTTAGACCAAAGGTTCACTTGAAGGATTTACCACAGGAACCTATCTACCGTGGACACGATGAAAAGCCTATGGTATCGTTTACAGTGAACGTAGCATGGGGGAACGAGTATTTGCCTAAAATGTTAGAAGTGCTAAAAAAGCACCATGCTAAAGCAACTTTCTTTTTAGAAGGAAAATGGGTTAAAAATAATCCAGATATGGCAAAAATGATTGTAGACGCAGGGCATGAAGTAGGAAACCACTCTTATTCTCATCCTGATATGGCCACTTTATCGGCTAGTCAAATCAATCAGCAGCTTAAAAAAACGAATGATATTATTACGTCTACTACGGGACAAAAAGTAAAATGGTTTGCTCCGCCGAGCGGCAGTTTTCGCCCCGAAGTAGTAACGCTTGCTTCTCAGTTAAAAATGAGTACCATCATGTGGACGGTTGATACAATCGATTGGCAAAAGCCAAGTTCAGAAGTGTTAATTAATCGAGTAATGAAAAAGATTCACCCAGGGGCTATTGTACTGATGCACCCGACTGAATCAACGGCTGAATCGCTTGACCAATTGTTAACCGATATTGAACGCAAAGGCCTCAAAGTTAGCGATGTGTCAACAATGCTAGATGAAGAACGAATGATGAAAATACCTTCTTCTACTAAGAAGTAAGTGAGATAAGCAAAAGGGAGGCACTAGCTTGATAAAACGATATACGTGCAAAAATGGTGTAAGAATTGTATTGGAAAATATCCCCACTGTTCGATCTGTGGCCATTGGGGTGTGGATCGGAACGGGTTCTCGAAGTGAACACCCTGAAATTAATGGTGTATCACATTTTCTTGAACATATGTTTTTTAAAGGAACAAAAACAAGATCTGCTCGTGAAATTGCAGAAAGCTTCGACCGCATTGGCGGACAAGTAAATGCATTCACTTCTAAAGAATACACGTGTTACTATGCAAAAGTATTAGATGAACATGCAGATCAAGCGCTCGATGTGCTGGCGGATATGTTCTTTAATTCTTCATTTGATGAAGAGGAATTAGCTCGTGAAAAAAATGTTGTATATGAAGAAATTAAAATGTATGAAGATACACCTGATGATATTGTACACGATTTATTAGGAAAAGCCGTATATGGCAATCATCCATTAGGCTATCCAATTTTAGGAACGGAAGATACGTTAAAAACATTTAACGGTGATTCGCTTCGTCAGTATATGGAGCAAATGTATATTCCCGAAAACATCGTTATTTCAGTAGCTGGAAACATTGATGAAAGTTTTATTCAGCAGGTGGAAAACTATTTTGGTACATATACGTCAAGTCACTCCGCTCATCAATATGTTCAGCCAGAGTTCCATACAAATCATATTGCGCGCAAAAAGGAGACTGAACAAGCTCACCTTTGTCTTGGCTTTAAAGGTTTGCCAATTGGCGGAGAAGATGTATATAGCTTAATTGTATTAAATAACGTGCTTGGTGGAAGTATGAGCAGTCGTTTGTTCCAAGAAGTTCGCGAACAGCGCGGCTTGGCTTACTCTGTTTTCTCTTATCATTCTTCTTATCGAGACAGCGGTCTTGTCACGATTTATGGGGGAACGGGAAGCCATCAGCTCGACGTATTATATGATACGGTTCAAGAAACGCTTTATGATTTGAAAGACAAAGGGATTACGGATAAAGAACTTGCTAACAGCAAAGAGCAGCTGAAAGGAAACTTAATGCTGAGCCTTGAAAGTACAAATAGCCGTATGAGCAGAAACGGAAAAAATGAGTTAATGCTAGGCTATCACCGTTCATTAGATGAGATTTTAGATCTTGTTAATGCCGTGACTAAAGATAGTGTAAATGGTCTTGCGCGAGATATTTTCAAAGATGAATTTGCTCTTTCGCTAATAAGCCCGAGTGGTGATTTACCTAAAGGTTTTAAAGGAAATTAAACAGTAAAAGTAAGGTTGGCTAAAATAATTGAGCCAGCCTTATTTTTTTGTCATTTTTTGTACGGTTGTTCAATAAATTAGATGAAAGGAGGGATTCTATGAGATTAAGCGAACTGAGTGGAAAAGAAATTGTAGATGTTAAGCGAGCAGAGCGTTTGGGTATTTTAGGGCAAACGGATCTTGAAATTAATGAACATACGGGACAAATTAATGCGCTTATTATTCCATCTGTGAAGTGGTTTGGGTTTCGAAAGCAAGGAGATGAAGTGCGAGTGCCGTGGGGGAATATCGAAAAAATTGGTACAGATATGGTGATTGTAAATGTCCAGCAGCTAGAAGACATAAACAATCAGTCAACAAAATAAGAAACGAGATGCTTCCTGCATCTCGTTTCTTTTATTTTCAGGGATAAAGATTCACCGATTCCTGTGTGTTTACATAGTATGTTGAAGAAAAGCAATAGGCATTCTAGGGCGTAATGATAGCACTTTACATCTCGATGGTTTAAGCGAAAGATACATCTATTTAATGTTAAAGAAGGTGAAAATGAAACATGTTAACGGATTTGCACATAGCTGTAATTGGCGGTGATGCTAGGCAGCTTGAAGTCATTCGAAAATTAATTCAATTAGATGCAAAAACCTCTCTTATTGGTTTTGATCAGCTAGATCATGGTTTTACWGGTGCGACGAAATATCAGATAGAGGAGCTGGATTTTTCAGATGTTGACGCCATCATCCTTCCAGTGCCTGGAACAAATCACGAAGGGCAAGTAGATACTATTTTTTCAAATGAAAAAGTAGTGCTGACTGAAGAAATACTTAAAAAAACGCCTGAGCACTGCATTATTTATTCTGGTATTAGCAATGGGTATTTAAACGAATTAGTCAAAACGACAAACCGTAAACTCGTTCAGCTATTTGAGCGTGATGATGTAGCAATTTATAACTCTATTCCTACTGTTGAAGGTACCATCATGCTTGTTATTCAACATACGGATTTTACCATTCACGGTTCAAATATTTCTGTTCTAGGTTTAGGAAGAGTAGGAATGAGCGTGGCGAGGTCCTTTGCTGCACTCGGTGCCAATGTAAAAGTAGGAGCTAGAAAATCTGAACATTTAGCACGTATTGCTGAAATGGGTTTGCAACCTTTCTATCTTTCTGAACTCGACAAAGAAATTGCTGATAGTGATATATGTATTAACACCATTCCATACCCCATCTTAACGGCTAAGACATTATGTAATGTCCCGACCCATGCGCTCATTATTGATTTAGCTTCAAAGCCTGGAGGAACCGATTTCCGCTATGCGGAAAAACGAGGAATTAAAGCTATTTTAGCACCTGGTCTTCCAGGAATTGTGGCTCCAAAAACAGCAGGTCAGATTGTCGCTAATGTATTAGTGAATTTATTAAAAGACGCTGCGGATGCGAGAGAGGAGAAAAAATAATGTCATTAAAAGGTAAAAGAATAGGATTCGGCTTGACGGGATCTCACTGTACGTATGATGCGGTTATGCCGGAAATTGAAAAGCTTGTTAATTTGGGAGCAGAAGTGTTACCGGTCGTTTCTTACACTGTACAATCCACAAATACTCGTTTTGGAGATGGAGAAGACTGGGTGAAAAAAATTGAGGAATTAACGGGTCACGCCGTCATCAATACAATTGTAAAAGCAGAGCCTCTAGGACCGAAAATTCCGCTTGATTGTATGGTGGTTGCCCCAATCACTGGGAATACGATGAGTAAGTTTGCAAATGCAATGACTGAATCTCCGGTACTCATGGCAGCTAAAGCAACGCTTCGTAATAATAAGCCGGTGGTACTGGGAATTTCGACTAATGACGCACTAGGGCTAAATGGTGTAAACTTAATGAGGCTAATGGCGACTAAAAATATTTATTTTATTCCATTTGGTCAAGATGACCCGGTGTTTAAGCCGAATTCAATGGTAGCGCGTATGACGATGTTATCAGACACGGTGTACGCAGCGCTTGAAGATAAACAGATTCAGCCGGTTATTGTCGAAAGGTTCMGCGACGGTCAAGAGTCATAGGACATATATGCCTCTTGCTGTTGCATGAATCTATTCAATACTGCGGCTGTAAGAGAACTCTCAATCTCAAAGAAGAGAAGATTTTAAAAATCTTCTCTTCTTTGACGCAATGAAGCATAATAATATGTTAAAATAGTCAGTATATGCAGATAAATGTTGAGTAGTTGAAAATTGTTGGAGGCGGTATTAAAATGACAAGAGAATTACATGTAGCAGTAGTAGGAGCAACAGGTGCAGTAGGACAACAAATGATTAAAACCCTACAGGAGCGTAATTTTCCAGTTGGTAAATTAACGTTATTATCTTCAGCTCGTTCAGCTGGTAAAAAAGTGTTGTTTAACGGAGAAGAAGTTGTTGTGCAAGAAGCAACTCCTGATAGCTTTGAAGGCGTAGATATTGCTTTATTCAGTGCAGGCGGGAGCATTTCAAAAGCACTTGCACCAGAGGCAGTAAAACGCGGAGCAATCGTTGTAGACAACACAAGCGCTTATCGAATGGATGAAAATGTCCCGTTAGTTGTGCCGGAAGTGAATGAAGACGCATTACACGCACATAACGGAATCATTGCTAATCCAAACTGCTCTACAATTCAAATGGTTGCAGCATTACAGCCATTACGCGAAACATACGGCTTATCTAAAGTACTAGTATCAACGTATCAAGCCGTTTCTGGAGCAGGYGCTGCTGCAATTAATGAATTAAAAGAACAAGCCAAAGCTATTTTAGAAGAAAAAGAGTTTACACCGGAAATTTTACCGGTTGGTGGAGATAAAAAACATTATCAAATTGCTTTTAATGCCATTMCGCAAATTGATAAATTTCAAGATAACGGTTTTACATTTGAAGAAATGAAAATGATTAATGAAACGAAGAAAATTATGAGCATGCCTGAATTGCCAGTAGCTGCTACTTGTGTTCGTCTACCGGTTGTAACAGGTCATTCAGAGTCAGTGTACATTRAAATTGAAAAAGACGGTGTAACGGTAGCTGATGTGAAAAATTTATTGGCTGATGCACCTGGTATCGTATTGCAAGATGATCCAGAAAATCAAGTATATCCAATGCCAGCAGATTGTGTAGGTAAACGAGATGTGTTTGTCGGCCGTATTCGTAAAGATTTAGATCGCGATAACGGTTTCCATATGTGGATCGTTTCTGATAACTTGTTAAAAGGTGCAGCTTGGAATTCTGTACAAATTGCAGAATCACTTATTAAGCTTAGCTTAGTAAAATAAGTGCAACCAGAGTGTCTCGGAACATGATGAGGTGTAAGTATGAAAATAATCGTCCAAAAATTTGGAGGAACTTCCGTTCGTAACGAAGAAGGAAGAGCGAGAGCAATCTATCATTTAAATAATGCATTAAGTGAGGGTTACAAAGTAGTCGTTGTTGTATCGGCAATGGGGCGAAAAGGTGAGCCGTATGCAACGGATACATTGCTTTCACTTGTTGATGGAAATAAAGCGTCTCTTAATAAACGTGAGCTTGATATGCTTATGGCATGCGGAGAATTAATTTCATCAGTAGTGTTTACGAATTTATTAAACGAAAATGGTATTAAAGCTACAGCGTTAAACGGTGCACAGGCCGGGTTTGTGACGAATGATGATTTTACCAATGCTAAGATACTAGAAATGAAATGCGACCGTTTGTTAAAAGAATTAGAAGAATACGATGTAGTTGTTGTAACAGGCTTTCAAGGGGCAACTACTGAAGGTGATACAACAACGCTTGGACGCGGAGGCAGCGATACATCTGCTTCAGCTTTAGGTGCAGCCCTTATGGCTGATTACATTGACATTTTCACAGATGTAGAAGGTGTGATGACAGCGGACCCGCGTATTGTAGAAGATGCAAGACCGCTATCCGTTGTCACATATAACGAAATATGCAACATGGCTTATCAAGGTGCAAAAGTAGTTCACCCACGTGCCGTAGAGATTGCCATGCAAGCCAAAGTGCCGATGCGCGTCCGTTCCACGTATGCTGATTCAACAGGTACGCTCGTTACATCTCAAGGTGAAGCACAGCAGCGTGGCAGCGATGTGCAAGAACGCCTTGTAACAGGCATCGCGCACGTATCCAACGTCACTCAAATTAAAGTTTTTAGTAAAGAAGGCCATTATGATACGCAAGCAGAAGTATTCAAAGCAATGGCACAAGAAAAAATCAGCGTAGATTTTATCAATATTTCACCGAAGGGTGTTGTATATACGGTAACAGATGAAGCAACTGACAAAGCGATTGATGTGCTTCATGCGCTAGGTTATGAGCCGGCTGTTATTCGCAACTGTGCCAAAGTGTCAACGGTTGGAGCAGGAATTGCAGGGGTGCCTGGTGTTACCTCTAAAATTGTTACAGCCCTTTCTGGCGAAGGTATTCAGATTTTACAATCTGCTGATAGCCATACGACGATTTGGGTGCTTGTAAAAGAAGAGGATTTAAAGAAAGCCGTTAATGCTCTTCATGGTGCCTTTGACTTGTCAAAAGCACCGCAAAAGAGATAAACTACATGTTCCGTTAGCTATAAGCTAACGGTTCATTACATGAATAGGGATAATGCAATTTCAAGGAGTGAAAACATGATTGATTTTGGGAAAGTCGCAACAGCGATGGTAACGCCTTTTGATCATAAAGGAAATATTGATTTTGAAAAAACAACGCAGCTTATTAACTATTTAATCAGCAACGGTTCGGATGCGTTGGTTATTGCAGGAACAACGGGTGAATCTCCTACGCTTTCAACAGAAGAAAAGCTGGCGCTGTTCCGCCACTCAGTAAAGGTAGTAGATGGCCGTGTACCTGTTGTGGCTGGTACAGGAAGCAACAATACGTATGCATCAATTGAATTAACGAAAAAGGCAGAAGAAATCGGCGTAGATGCGATTATGATTGTAGCACCTTATTACAACAAGCCGAATCAGGAAGGCTTATATCAGCACTTTAAAACAATTGCTGAAAGTACAGAGCTGCCTGTCATGTTATACAATATTCCAGGGCGATCTGTGATCAATATGTCTGTTGATACAATTGTACGCCTAGCTGAACTGCCAAATGTTGTAGCGTTAAAAGATGCAAGCGGAGATCTTGACGCAATGACAGCTATTATCGCACAAACAAGCGATGATTTTGCTTTATACAGCGGTGATGATGGTTTAACACTACCGGTACTAGCAGTTGGAGGAACTGGTATTATTTCTGTTGCCTCTCACATTATTGGGAATGAAATGCAAGAGATGGTTAAGCTGTATGAGTCAGGAAATCCGAAGGAAGCAGCAAAAATTCATCAGCGTATTGTACCTGTTATGAAATCTCTTTTTGCGGCTCCAAGTCCAACGCCTGTTAAAACGGCTTTACAGCTAAAAGGGTTAGACGTAGGATCGGTACGATTACCTTTAGTTCCGTTAACGGAAGAAGAACGCCAAACGTTAGTCAGCACATTAAATACGCTATAAGCTATAAGTATGTTTTTTAAACGTCTCTTCATTGACCGTATATACGAGTCGATGAAGAGACGTTTTTTTTCTTATAAGATAATAGAAGAGCAGATGACGGAAATAGACGAATGAAATTTCTTGTATTCCAATTCTTACTTCAGTTATAATGTAAGCAAATGAAATTGTACGGGTGAAAGTAAGTAGGAGGAGCTTATGGTACTAGAAAAGACAGAAAATATTAAAATTTCAGCCTTGGGTGGAGTCGGAGAACTTGGAAAAAACATGTATGTGGTRGAAATCAATGAAAACATATATGTGTTAGATGCAGGATCAAAGTTTCCGGGAGGGGAAATGTTAGGAATTGATATTGTCATTCCGGACATTACATATTTAGTAGAAAATCAGCAGAACGTAAAAGGCATATTTGTTACTCATGGACACGAAGAACAAATTGGCGCTATTCCCTTTATACTTCAAAAATTGGATGTGCCTGTATATGGTACAGAATTAACGCTAGCACTTATCAAAGAAAAGTTAAAAGAATATGGAATTAAAAAATATGAAGCTTTACATCCTATCACTTCGTCAACGGTTTTATCGTTTGAAGGAGTAGATATTTCATTTTTCAGAACGCAGCACAGCATCCAAGATTCAGTCGGCATTTGTTTACAAACAAATCAAGGTGCGATTGTATATACAGGTGATTTTAAATTTGATCAAAATTCAGTCAGCATTCAAAGCGCTGATATTGGAAAAATGGCTGCCATTGGGGACCAAGGCGTCCTGTGTTTGCTTTCAGACAGTACAAATGCGGATAAGCCAGGCTATACAGTTTCCGAAGCCGTCATTGGACAAAATATTACCGACGCTTTTTATAAAAGCAAAGGTCGAATCATTGTTGCTGCATACAGTTCCAATCTGCACCGTATTCAGCAAATCATTCATGCCGCATATCAGCACGGCCGCAATCTGATCGTTATGGAAAAAAATATGCTGAAAATCATTGATATTGCAGCAAAACTTGGACATTTGCAGCTGCCTGAGGATTTAATTGTTCCT
The DNA here is from genome assembly GCF_056400385.1 of Priestia sp. P5_B4. NCBI lineage: Bacteria > Bacillati > Bacillota > Bacilli > Caryophanales > Bacillaceae > Priestia > Priestia sp. P5_B4. The sequence goes on along the minus strand of NZ_JBFULJ010000024.1, from coordinate 6,855 downwards.
GTGCAAAAGCTAAAAGATCTTCCAGAACATGAAACGGTTATTTTAACAACAGGTCATCACGGAGAGCCGATTTTAGGTCTTACTCGAATGGCTAAACAGTCCCATAAATTTATTCAAATCAAACAAGATGACACGGTCCTGCTGGCTGCTACACCTGTGGTGGGGCACGAAACGACCTTTTCAAAAACAATTGACGTCATCTTTCGTTTAGGAGCAAGCGTAGTGTTTGCTCAGAAGAAAGTGCAGGCTTCCGGACACGGCAGTCAAGAAGAATTAAAATTTATGATTAACTTAACAAAGCCGAAATATGTCATGCCTGTGAATGGAGAGTATCGAAAACAAAAAGCTTATGCAAAGCTGGCCGGTCAATTAGGAATATCAGAAGATCATATTTGTTTGCTTGAAAAAGGTGAGCGAGTTGAGTTTAAAGATGCTCGGATGTACCCTAGCGGTTCTATTCAAGCAGGAAATACGCTCATTGATGGACTAGGCGTCGGTGATATTGGAAATATCGTTCTAAGAGACCGCAGGCTGCTGTCACAGGACGGAATCTTAACGGTAGTAGTTACGATTAATAAACGCCAAAAAACGGTAGTAGCGGGGCCAGAAATCATCTCGCGCGGATTCGTCTATGTAAGAGAATCAGAAAAGCTTTTAGAAGAAGCAACGAAGATTGTTCAGCAAATTTTAGAAAAGTGTATGGAAGACAAAGTGATCGAGTGGTCTTCATTAAAATTAAAAATGAGAGAAAGTTTAAATCAATTTTTATATGAAAAAACCCGTCGTAAACCGATGATTTTACCGATTATCATGGAAATCTAATGTGAAGCCTTCCCGCTGGGAAGGCTTTTTATTTGCAGCTGATGCGGATGTAATAACTATGAGAAGTTCATACTACTACTATCAATAAGTGAAAGGAGCTAGAATATGTTTGAAAATAACGAAAGATTACATTCTGATGAAGCGCCTCAGCAGCCTAATAAAAATGAAGAAAGCAAGGGCGGAATATTAGATAAAATTCAACAACTAGGACAGACCAACGTGGCTCAGCTTCCTCAGGATTCTAATATTCACTGTTTAACGATTGTAGGGCAAATCGAAGGGCACATGCAGCTGCCTCCTCAAAACAAAACGACAAAATATGAGCATGTCATCCCGCAAATTGTGGCGATCGAACAAAATCCAAAAATTGAAGGATTGCTTATTATTTTGAATACAGTAGGTGGAGATGTAGAAGCGGGTCTTGCAATTGCTGAAATGATTGCTTCGTTATCCAAGCCTTCTGTGTCGATTGTGTTAGGAGGCGGACATTCAATCGGTGTTCCAATTGCGGTTTCAACTGATTATTCGTATATTGCCGGTACAGCGACCATGACCATTCACCCTATTCGCTTAACAGGTCTTGTTATTGGTGTACCGCAAACATTTGAATACTTAGATAAAATGCAAGAGCGCGTGATTAACTTTGTGAGAGAACACTCTCATATTTCAGAAGAAAAGTTTAAAGAACTTATGTTTTCAAAAGGGAATTTAACGCGTGATATCGGGACAAATGTAGTTGGCGGAGATGCTGTTTCATACGGGTTAATTAACGAAGTAGGCGGAGTTGCTCAAGCGATCAAAAAGTTGAATGAACTGATTGAGCAAGGACGTCAGAATGAGGAGCAGCTGCTGCAATGATTTTGTATACAATGATGCCCCAAGAACTAATCTTTCAGCAGTCTTATCAACAAGAACAATCTCAGCCAAAGCTTATTAACCATAATGGAATCCCGGTTATTGTTGAAGAAAATGAACAAAAGCAACAGCAAATTGTGAGGATTTTAAGCACGAATCCTCAAGATTATTTGAATGAAAATTATTATCCTGGTCAAATTTTGTCGTAAGGATTTCAGTATAATTATGGTGAATATGGTATAATGAATATGACGAAGAAGGCAGCCGCTGTATTGGCTGCTTTTTTATTCAACTGATAAAAGAAACAAAATCAACATAGAGTGTTGGACGTTGATTGGAGTGGAAAAATGGCAAAGAAAAAACGAAGAGGTCAAATAAAAAAGGATGAATGGAAACGCATATTGCGCTTTGAGCTTATTGGCTTACTTTTATTAGCATTAACGTTAATTGCCATGGCAGGACTTGGTGCTGTAGGACAGGCCCTTGTACTAGTGGTCCGCTTATTTATTGGCGAATGGTATATGCTGTGTTTAATCGGAATGGCTATTCTATCTGTTTATATTATTTGGAAAAGGGAAATGCCTCCTTTAGTGACGCGGCAGCTTATCGGTACATATCTCATTATTTTATCTATTTTACTGTTTAGTCATGTTACGTTATTTGAAAATTTATCAAAAAATGGAACGTTTACAGATCCGTCTGTCATTATGAACACGTGGGATTTGTATACGCTCGAAGCAACGGGGCAATCAAATCACAGCGATTTAGGCGGAGGGATGATAGGAGCTATTATGTTTGCCATGTTCTACTATCTATTTGATAGCTTAGGAACAGAACTTATCGCTGCCTTGCTTATTGTGATTGGGGTACTGCTTATTACCGGACGTTCGCTTCACGAAACGGTATTAAAACTTTTGTCACCTCTAGTGAATTTTTTAACAACGGAGTTAAAAGAAGGCTGGCAAGATATTCAGAAGTGGAAACATAAAAAGAAAAAAGCCCCTAAAACAACAACAAAGAGACGCCAAGAAAAAGCTGTTCAAGAACCTGAAGAAAGCATGGACATAGAAGTAGAAGCACCTTCGCCTCCAATTATTGAACACTTTGACTACGGAGAGGAAGAGTCTAGTCAACCTCCTGCTGCTCCTATAGCTCCGGTGCCGCCGGTTATGGAATCGAAGCCTGTAGCTGCTGCACCGCAACAGCCAAGGCCACAAAAGGAAAAGGAAGAAGAAAAAGCTCCTATGATTACATTTACTGAAACGGAAAATAAAGAGTATGAGCTTCCTCCTATCAAGCTATTAACGATGCCAAAGAAAAGCAACCAGGCAAAAGAGCATAAAAACATTTATAAAAATGCCGAAAAACTTGAAAAAACGTTTCAAAGTTTCGGCGTAAAAGCAAAAGTGGCAAAAGTTCACCTTGGACCAGCTGTTACAAAATATGAAGTATATCCTGATGTAGGAGTAAAAGTAAGTAAGATTGTCAATTTAAGTGATGATCTAGCACTTGCATTAGCTGCCAAAGATATTCGAATTGAAGCTCCAATTCCCGGGAAATCAGCGGTAGGAATTGAAGTGCCGAACGAAGAAGTAGCGATGGTTTCACTTAGAGAAGTACTTGAAGCAACTGAAAATAACCGACCGGATAAAAAGCTATTAGTTGGTTTAGGAAGAGATATTTCAGGCGAAGCTGTGCTAGCAGAGCTTAATAAAATGCCTCATATGCTTGTAGCAGGGGCAACAGGAAGCGGAAAAAGTGTGTGTATCAACGGTATTATTATTAGTATTTTAATGAGGACAAAGCCTCATGAAGTAAAATTAATGATGATTGACCCTAAAATGGTTGAGCTCAATATGTACAATGGTATTCCACATTTATTGGCTCCTGTTGTAACGGATCCGAAAAAAGCTTCTCAAGCCTTAAAGAAAGTTGTAAATGAAATGGAGCGACGTTATGAGCTGTTTTCACACAGCGGAACGAGAAACATTGAAGGATATAACGATTTAGTAAAACGTATGAATGACGATGGAGACGCCGATGCAAAACAGCCGACTCTTCCTTATATTGTGGTGATTGTCGATGAGTTGGCTGACTTGATGATGGTTGCTTCGTCTGACGTCGAAGATTCGATCACACGTCTTGCTCAAATGGCTCGTGCTGCCGGCATTCATTTAATTATTGCTACACAGCGACCATCAGTAGATGTTATTACCGGAGTTATTAAAGCTAACATTCCTTCCCGAATCGCTTTTAGTGTATCTTCACAAACTGACTCTCGTACGATCTTAGATATGGGAGGAGCTGAAAAGCTTCTAGGAAGAGGAGATATGCTGTTCATGCCTGTTGGAGCTTCAAAACCTGTGCGTGTGCAAGGTGCCTTTTTATCAGATGAAGAAGTAGAAGAAATTGTTGATTTTGTAATTGCACAGCAAAAAGCGCAGTATCAAGAAGAAATGATTCCAACCGATGCTCCTGAACAAGTTGATGATTTTGCAGATGAGTTATATGATGAAGCGGTACAGCTTGTAGCAGAAATGCAAACAGCTTCTGTTTCTATGCTGCAGCGACGCTTTCGAATTGGCTATAACCGGGCTGCACGCTTGATCGATGCAATGGAAGAGCGTGGAGTGGTGGGGCCTTATGAAGGAAGTAAGCCGCGTTCCGTGCTGATTTCTCAGCAAAATGAGGATGTTGGATCTTAATAAGTTTCATAAAAAAGATGACTTGCATATGTGCAAGTCATCTTTTTTATGAAACGAAAGAGAGGAAGAATAGTATCATACAAAAATGTGTCATGCTAAATAAATGAAATAAAAACGAATATTAAAAAATTTAATGACTAAATTGTTTGGTTTTTATCTAATATTAGAAGAAAAGCAGGTTGTTAGGTATGCTGACATTAAAAAATAACAAAAATTCATTTTTTTAAAAAAATAATAAAAATTTTAATAAAAAATTAATATAACCTATTTATTTATCTGTCGAAAAATGATATATTATTTTCGATTAAGTAGTCGAACATCAGAGGTCTGATGACTTTTTAATATGGAGGAAGAGTGATGTCTATACGTGCGGATAATCGGCACTTGTATTTACAAGTGATTGATAAAATTAAACAAAATATAGAAAAAGGAATTTTTAAAGAAAAGGAAAGACTCCCTTCAGAGTTTGATTTATCAAAGCAGCTAGGGGTTAGCCGCGCAACGCTACGTGAGGCACTTCGCATATTAGAAGAAGAGAATATTATTGTTCGCAGACACGGCGTGGGAACATTTGTCAACACGAAGCCTACTTTTTTGTCAGGGATTGAGCAATTAAATAGTATAACACATATGATTGAACAAGCYGGTATGAAGGCTGGAACAATCTTCTTATCTTCTCAAATACAAGAGTTGTCTGAAAATGATTTAACACGTTTTGCTTGCGGGGAAGATGAACAGATTTTATTTGTTGAACGGGTGAGAACGGCAAACGGAGAGCCGGTGGTATATTGCATGGACAAGGTTCCTCGAAAAATATTGCCTGAAAATTTTGAATATAAACAAGAGTCATTGCTAGAAATTCTTGAAAAACAAGCAGGAAAACACATTTCATACGCCGTGGCAAACATTGAGCCTCTAGGCTATCATGAAAAAGTTTCTCCTATTTTACAATGCGAACCAGAAACCGCTTTGCTTGTACTGAAACAAATGCATTATGACCAGCATGATGAACCCATTTTATATTCCATCAATTATTTTAAAGCAGATCAATTCAGTTTCCAAGTACTGCGTAAACGCGTCTAGTTTTTTTGTGTTTAAATGTCAGAAAATTTACAACTGTTTAACATTGTCCTTTTAAGGAGGTGTCAAATGTAGGTCACAAGGACGAAATAGAAAATTGGCTTTATACTTTTAAAACTATTCAGGGGGTTAAAACATGTTAAAACGTAAAACGGGACTTGCATTATCACTAGTATTAGCGGCAGGAACACTTTTAAGCGCGTGTGGCTCAGACGACGCAGGTAAAAGCGGCGGAGATAAAAAAGCGGCGGATTTTAAAGTGGGAATGGTAACAGATACGGGCGGGGTAGATGATAAATCGTTTAACCAATCTGCTTGGGAAGGTCTGACAAAGTTCGGGAAAGATAACGGACTTGATGAAGGAACTGGATATAAGTATTTGCAGTCTACAAAAGCATCTGAATACGAGAGCAATCTTTCTAAATTTGCTGAGAGTGGCTATAACTTGACGTATGGAATTGGCTTTTTATTAAAAGAAGATATTAAAAAAGCAGCAAAGCAGTATCCTGATGCTAACTTTGCATTAGTAGACGATACGCTAAAGTCAGAGAACTTAGATAACGTGGCAAGCATTCTATTTAAAGAAGAGCAAGGCTCCTTCTTAGTAGGGGTAGTGGCAGCTAAACAAACAAAAACGAACAAAATCGGCTTTATCGGAGGCGTTGAATCTCCATTAATCAAGAAGTTTGAAAACGGATTTAAAGCAGGTGTTAAATCTGTAAACCCAGATGCTGAAGTTATCTCTCAATACGCAGAAAGTTTTAACTCTCCAGAAAAAGGTTCGGCTATTGCTTCTACGATTTACAGCAAAGGCGCTGATATTATTTATCAAGCGGCTGGCGGTACTGGAAACGGCGTATTTACAGAAGCTAAAAACCGTTCAAAAGGCGGGAAAGACAAAAAAGTTTGGGTAATTGGAGTTGACCGCGATCAGCATGAAGAAGGTATGCCTGAAAACGTAACGTTAACTTCGATGGTTAAACGCGTTGACTTGGCTGTAGAAGATGTTGCTAAAAAAGCAATGGACGACAAATTCCCAGGTGGTAAAGAAGTTGTGTTTGGCTTAAAAGAAGACGGAGTAGGAATCGCTCCATCACAAGATAATGTAAGCAAAGATGCGTTAAAAGCAGTTGATGAGTATAAGCAAAAAATTCTAGACGGTGACATTACAGTGCCTCAAACGGATAAAGAATTTAAAGAGTTTGAAAAAACGCTTAAAAAATAAGCTGACGTCTGTTAAGCAATGATTATATGAGTATAAAAGGCTAGTGAAAACTAGCCTTTTTTATAGCCAAAAAACGGAAGACAGRATCCTGTAGCAGGCAGGAATAGGGAGTGAAAGCAGTGGAATATGTTATTGAAATGCTAGATATTCGCAAAGAGTTTCCTGGTA
>NZ_JBFULJ010000023.1:0-29696 GCF_056400385.1 Priestia sp. P5_B4 | reverse complement strand
ACGATGATCGTCTCTTCTTTTCATATGGTGTTTAAAAGGAGTGCTTTTATTGTTTGGAGGAATTGAACAGCAAACGTTACTAACCATGATTTCACATTTGATTTTTATTGTGATTACTTGGTATGCTTTGCAAGGCTTTCAAATTGAAAAGCTGATGAAACCTAATCATGTGTTTCAAGCAAAATTAATGCTTATTTTATTGACCATTACGATTTCATCAACAGTAAGTAATTTCTTTTTGGATTATTTATTTTGGTCACAGCGCATTCCCTCATTTTTTCAATGATTGGCAAGCTATGAGTCTATGATAAAATAGGCGTTCATTCATTGAAGATATACGAATTTATACGCTAATGTATGTCGCTATGTCTAAATATGACGACCCTTTTCATGTATGTATCATCGCCTTCTGGAAAGACTGATGAGTACGGAGAGGGAGTGGCGAAATGTTTAAAAAAATTAGTGTCTTTTTGGCTATTTTCATTACTGGCTTATTCGTATATCATGGAAGTTATGTGAGCAATGCCCAAAACAATGAAACTACTATTGAGAAGATTGTTCACACCTTAAATAAGCAGCATGTTTCGTTAACTGAAGTATCGTTGTATGCAAGAGAAGAAGTAAAAGCTGTTACTGACCAAAAAACCTTTTATTCGCAAGCTAAAAGTATTAAAAGTAATTTTAGAGGTTTTAAATGGGAAGTGAAGAGGGAAAGAGACCTATGGAAAGCAATAGGTACACGCAAAAGTGAAGATGTGAACGAAGTCATTCTGTTAACTTATGCGATCGATGAACACAGCAATGCGTACATATCGTATCATGTAACGGGACAAGGTTTGAAAGAAAAAAATATGACCCATTTTCAAAATGTATTTCAGACAAATTATGAAAAAATTTTCCTATCAGAACCCATAATTTTCTCTTGTGCAACTGGGGAAATCAATGATAAGATGGAAAGTGTTTTGTCTGTTGAAATTCAAGACCTATTACGAGCTTTCAATGCTAAACCAGTGGAATCTCTAGTGGAAGAGTCATTTACCTCTGTTTCAGCATATACTGGACTGTGGAAAGAAGCTCTTCAAACGAAAAAGCAGGAAATGAACTTACAAATTGCATTACGCAAGACAAGAATGGGCGGTCAAACAACCATAGTTGTTGGCACACCTATCATTACGTCTGAATATTAATATAGAGAAAATGGACGCGGAGGGGAATACCTTGGAAAAAATCATCGTCCGCGGTGGAAATAGATTAAGCGGTACAGTTAAAGTTGAAGGAGCAAAAAACGCCGTTTTACCTATTATCACTGCAACCTTATTAGCTAGTGAAGGAAAAACAATTCTAAATGATGTACCAGCTCTCTCCGATGTATTTACGATTGGCGAAGTTTTAAGACATCTGAATGCAGAAGTAGATTTTGAAACAAATCGTGTAGTTGTAGATGCATCAAGAGAGTTAAAAACAGATGCACCTTTTGAATATGTAAGAAAAATGCGCGCTTCAGTACTTGTAATGGGTCCTTTATTGGCGCGTACAGGTGAGGCTCGTGTAGCTTTACCTGGCGGATGTGCAATTGGATCAAGACCGATTGATCAGCATCTTAAAGGCTTTGAAGCAATGGGTGCTAAAGTTCAAGTAGGAAATGGTTTTATTGATGCAAAAGTTGAAGGAAGACTAAAAGGTGCTAAAATTTATTTAGACTTCCCAAGTGTAGGTGCCACAGAAAATATTATGATGGCAGCAGCATTAGCGGAAGGCACTACAATTATGGAAAACGTAGCAAAAGAACCTGAGATTGTCGATTTAGCAAACTTCTTAAACGCAATGGGCGCTAAAGTTCGCGGTGCAGGAACTGGTACGATCCGTATTGAAGGTGTTAATAAATTATATGGTGCAGAACATGCAATTATTCCAGATCGTATCGAAGCTGGAACATTCATGGTAGCAGCAGCTATTACAGGTGGAAACGTACTTGTACGCGGTGCAGTAGCAGAGCACATCAGTTCCCTTGTTGCTAAAATGGAAGAAATGGGTGTTGAAATTACTGAAGAAGGCGACGGCTTACGTGTTGTAGGACCTGAAAAGCTAAAATCAGTAGATATTAAAACAATGCCTCATCCAGGGTTCCCTACGGATATGCAATCTCAAATGATGGCATTATTATTAGCAGCAGAAGGCACAAGTATGATTACAGAAACAGTTTTTGAAAACCGCTTTATGCACGTAGAAGAGTTTCGCCGCATGAACGCTGATATTAAAATTGAAGGGCGCTCTGTTATTATTAACGGACCTACTCAACTACAAGGCGCTGAAGTAGCAGCAACAGATCTTCGTGCAGCAGCAGCGTTAACATTAGCAGGACTTGTAGCAGACGGCTATACACGTGTAACGGAATTAAAACACCTTGATCGTGGTTATGTAAATTTCCACAATAAATTAGCCGCTTTAGGCGCTGATATTGAACGTGTAAATGATGAAACAAAGCAAGTAGAACAAACTCAACAGGCTTCAGACGTCAAGTAAATATGTCATAAAAAAAGCATCTCATAGCGAGATGCTTTTTTTGTCGTTGGACGACCCTTATGGCCGGTTTGCTGTCATAAAAGGTTGTCCACCTCCATACATATGGAATATAGGGATATAGGTGTTCCTTGTCAAAATAATAGATATGGAGGCTAGGCGTTCATGAAACAAGCAAAGCCAATCGTCGTACTAGGAGTCATCTTTTTTTTCGTTGTGTTACTCATCCCAACACTTCTCGTTGTTCCTTTTACTGAAAAGACAGATGGAAAGCTACATGAAAATGTCAAACAGACCCCAAAAACCGAAAAACTACAAAAAGTGACAGCGTCTCCTCTTGACGTCAGTGTTTATCGTACGGAAACGAAAAAAGTAGAAAAACTGCCGCTCGAAGACTATCTTGTAGGGGTAGTAGCAGCTGAAATGCCTGCTACTTTTGAGCTTGAAGCACTTAAGGCTCAAAGTTTGGCAGCCAGAACCTATATTGTGCAAACTATGATGAATGGAAATAGTCATCTTCCCCAAGGAGCGGATGTGACTGATACCGTAGAGTACCAAGTATATTTAAATAAAGATGAGCTAAGAAGCAGATGGAACAAAGACTATGATTGGAAAATCAAAAAAATTCAAGAAGCAGTGAAGGACACCCAAGGTCAAATTCTTACGTATAAAAATAAGCCAATTAATGCTACGTTCTTTTCTACCAGCAATGGTTACACTGAAAACTCAGAAGCATATTGGAAGAATTCCATTCCTTATCTAAAAAGTGTAGCTAGTCCATGGGATAAAAAGTCCCCTGAATTTACAAATCAGAAAGTAATGTCTGTTGCTAGCTTTGAACAGAGGCTTGGAGTGAAATTAACAAACAGTGGATCAGTAGGTGAAATCGTCTCTAGAACGCCGGGGCAGCGCGTAGATTACGTAAAAATAAACGGTAAAGAACTGTCGGGAAAAGATGTTCGGGAAAAACTGGGTTTATCCTCAGCCGACTTTCATTGGACAAAAAAAGGTAATGAAATTATCATCAACACAAAAGGATATGGACATGGTATTGGGATGAGTCAGTACGGAGCAAATGGTATGGCACTAGAAGGAAAAACCTATAAAGATATTGTTACTCATTATTATACAGGTGTTGCGATTACCCCTAACGATCAGTTTGTTGCACAATTGACAGCTAAACGCTAATTAAAAGACCCTTATAGCAGGGTCTTTTTTTATGTTTTTCACTTTTTTTAAATAAAATGTATATTTTAGATTCATCTGTTGAAAAATAATCGAAAAAAATTTTTTATCGCTGTGTATATATTCATTCAATTGTGTTCAGACTGATTGCTGAGGTGATGATATATGAGAGAGGAAGAAAAGAAACGTACTTCTCCAAAATCGAAAGTTCAAAAATTAGTTAGAAAGCGTTGGGTGTTCCCGGCTATCTATTTAGCGAGTGCAGCAATTATTCTTACAGCAGTCCTTTGGTTTCAAGCTAATGGAAACGATATTAGCAAAGAAGACAAAAGCGGCTATAGCCAAGACGGTACGGCTTATCGAGACGACGCTGTAGAGGTAAATGCTTCGCTTGAAAATTTAAAAATGCCAGTTGCTAGTGAAGCATCAGCTATCGTGAAAAAGCCTTTCTACGACGATCAAGCATCTGAAAAACAGCAAGAAGAAGCACTAGTTTTCTACAACAATACGTATCATCCAAACACAGGTGTTGACTTAGCTGTTAAGGGAGATAAATCATTTKATGTTGTAGCAGCAGCTAGCGGTACAGTAACAAAAGCAACAAAAGATCCTTTACTAGGTTATGTAGTAGAAATTGATCACAAAGATGGTTTAGTCACACAGTATCAATCTCTTGAGAAAGCTGATGTAGAAGTAGGAGATATTGTTAAGCAAGGCCAAACGATCGCAAAAGCTGGAAAAAGCTTATATAATCAAGAAGCAAAAACACATGTACATTTTGAAGTTCGTAAAGATGGTGTAGCAATTAATCCAAGCAGTTATTTTGGAAAATCTGTTAGTTCTATCAAAGAAGTCAAAGCAGCTGAAGTGACAGAACCAAAAGACGACTCTTCTTCTGAAGAATCAAAGGATAGTGAAAAATCATCTGATGAAAAGACTAAAGAAGATAAAGATTCAAAACACCCTTCAACAGATACGTCTAAACCAAATGCATAAGGCAAGACCATAAATACGAAAAGAAGCTGGATAAAATCGAGCTTCTTTTTTTATGAATTTTTCTAAAATGAGATGCATTATGTTAAAAAAGTAAATAAAAAACACTAAATTTTCAAAAAAATATAAGAAATCACTTGTCCTTACTGACTTTTCTAGCATATATCTGCACACAAGCTAATAAACTGTTACAAACCTATAAAGAGAATGTTAGAAAAGGGATAATATATACATTCCCTTGGATACTTCTCATATCCAATTTGGGGAGGGCGAGTAGTGTGCACGATTACATCAAAGAGAGAACTATCAAGATTGGAAAGTATATTGTAGAAACAAAGAAAACAGTTCGTGTAATTGCGAAAGAATTTGGCGTTTCGAAAAGTACTRTCCATAAAGATTTAACAGAGCGTCTACCAGAAATAAATCCTGAGTTAGCAAATGAAGTAAAAGAAATTCTTGATTATCATAAATCTATTCGGCATTTGCGTGGAGGAGAAGCAACAAAATTAAAGTACAAAAAGGAAGAAGAAACTGTAAAATGAAAAAATGCCCAATATTGCCTTTTTTATAGAGGTAGTATAGGGCATTTTATTTTTTGGATAAAATAGGTATATAATAAATATTTTTGCTAATAACAACATACATATACAAATTGTGATAAAATAGTAAATTAGGAAAAAAGAATGGTTATCATGCAAAGATATGTAAATAGAAGGAGGATTTAAGGTATGTTAGCAAAAGACATTGGTATCGATTTAGGTACAGCTAACGTCTTAATTCACGTTAAAGGCAAAGGAATTGTGTTAAATGAACCGTCTGTTGTGGCGATTGATAAAAATACAAATAGAGTGCTAGCAGTAGGGGAAGAAGCGAGACGTATGGTAGGAAGAACGCCCAGTAATATTATTGCCATTCGTCCCTTAAAAGATGGTGTTATCGCTGACTTCGAAATTACAGAGTCTATGCTCAAACACTTTATTAACAAATTAAATGTAAAAGGTTTTTTATCCAAGCCTCGCATTTTAATTTGTTGTCCAACAAATATTACCTCTGTTGAACAAAAAGCCATTCGCGAAGCTGCTGAAAAGAGCGGTGGAAAAACCATTTATTTGGAAGAAGAACCAAAAGTCGCGGCAATTGGCGCTGGAATGGATATCTTTCAGCCGAGCGGAAATATGGTCGTAGATATTGGTGGAGGTACAACCGATGTGGCCGTCCTTTCAATGGGCGATATCGTAACAGCAGCTTCTATTAAGATGGCTGGTGATCGTTTTGATGCCGAAATTTTGCAGTACATTAAGCAAAAATATAAGCTCTTAATCGGAGAGCGTACAGCAGAAGAAATTAAAGTGAAAATTGGTACGGTGTTTCCTAAAGCTCGTAATGAAGAGCTGGACATTCGAGGGCGAGACATGGTTTCAGGCCTACCTCGTACGATTACTGTTTATTCTGAAGAAGTAGAGGAGGCACTTAGAGAGTCTGTCAGCGTCATTGTACAAGCTTCGAAAAGTGTATTAGAGCGTACACCTCCTGAACTTTCTGCCGATATTATAGACAGAGGCGTTATTTTAACTGGCGGTGGAGCATTGCTTCACGGTATGGACCAGCTGTTAGCGGAAGAATTAAAGGTGCCTGTGCTAATTGCAGAAAATCCAATGGGTTGTGTAGCTGTTGGAACAGGTATTATGCTCGATAATATTGATAAACTATCTCGTCGCAATATTGTTTAAATAAATGAAGACTCCTCTATTGGCTCGTTTCATACAGAGGAGTCTCTTCTTTTATCTATTATACTCTGTGAGCTGGCTATAACGAGCAACGTTTACTTGTAAGGAGGATGAAGTATGTTTAAAGGGTTTTACACGGCAGCGGCGGGTATGCTGTCTCAACAGCGTCAAACTGACTTATTAACGAATAACATAGCAAATGCTAATACGCCAGGATTTAAAGCAGATCAAGGTACGTTAAAGGCATTTCCTGATATGTTGCTGCAGCGAATGGAATCTGAAGATTTACCTACTGACCGTAGCATCTCTGTTCAGAACAAAAAAGAAATAGGTACGATTAATACGGGCGTGTATATGCAAGAAACAGTTCCAAATTTTATACAAGGTGATCTTCAGCAAACGTCTCAATCAACTGATATTGCATTGATGGAGCAAAATATGCCTACAAAAGAGGGCGGACTATTTTTTGTGGTACAAAGCCCTGATAATACGCCTCAATATACAAGAAACAGTAATTTTACATTAGGTCAGGAAGGGTTTTTAACTACGTCTACCGGAGCTTATGTATTAAATACAAATAATCAACCAATTCAACTAAAAAGTGAAAACTTTACAGTTGATTCACAAGGTAACGTAACGGAAAATAATCAGCAGGTCGCACAAATCGATATTGCTTATGCTAGTGACTTACAAACGATTAAAAAGGCAGGGAATGGATTGTATGAAACGCTGAACAATCAGCCCTTGCCTTCAGCAAGAAATAATCCAGGCATTTCTTATCAGTTAAAGCAAGGATTTGTTGAACGTTCCAATGTAGATGCTGCTCAAAGTATGACTGATTTACTAACGGCTTACAGAGCTTTTGAGGCAAATCAAAAAATAATGCAAGCTTACGATAGAAGCATGGATAAAGCGGCAAATGAAATTGGGCGTGTGCGCTAAAAGCAACAGGGGAGATGAGAAGGATGAACCGTACAATGATAACAGCGGCCAATACGATGGGACAGCTGCAGCAGCAGCTTGATGTCATTGGTCATAATCTATCTAATACAAATACGACAGGATATAAAGCGAGAGATGCTTCATTTAATGATATGCTGTATCAACAAGTAAACAATCAAGAAGATAAGGGAACAGAAAAGCGGCTTACGCCAGCTGGAATTCGGCAAGGCACAGGCGCTTATTTAGATCAAACGAGCTTGAATATGACGCAAGGTGCTTTTCAGAATACAGATAAACTATTAGATATAGCTGCATCAAATCCAAACGTTTATTTTCAAGTTGCCGTAAACGATTCCCAACAGCCTGTACAATATACGAGAGATGGTTCTTTTCATCTTAGCCCTGAAGGCCCGAACAATGTTAAATTAGTAAACGGTTCTGGTCAGGATGTGCTGGGGGAAAATGGTCAGGCTATTATTTTCAGTAACGCGTTCAAAGATATACAAATTGATGGAAGTGGAACGATAACGGTTACTATGAATAAGGGTGTTGACCAGTTTACACTTGGGTTAACAAATGTCCAAAAGCCGCAGGTGCTCGAAGCTAAAGGAGAAAATCTATTTGCCTTTCCAGCAGGGATGAACCAACCGAATATGTTTACAGATTTGACTGGAAGAGCTCGAGAAACAGCAGGCGTAGAGCAAGGGAAATTGGAACAGTCAAATGTAGATTTGAGTAAAGAACTTACTGATATGTCCATTGCTCAACGTGCGTATCAATTTAATTCCCGCTCTATTTCAATTGCAGATCAAATGATGGGCTTAGTTAATGGGATCAGAGCTTAAGCAAGTAGTTGCTTCTCAATTGAGCATTCTGTATATTGATAATAGTATCGTATGTTACATGCGGTTTGAAAGGAGACTTATTTATGCTTGATATTGAACAAATTAAAGAAATTATTCCACACCGATATCCATTTTTATTGGTCGATCGTATTTTAGAAGTGGAAGAGGGAAAAAAAGCAGTTGGTTTAAAAAACGTATCTGCCAATGAAGAATTTTTTAACGGGCATTTCCCTGACTATCCTGTGATGCCAGGAGTTTTAATTGTAGAAGCTTTGGCTCAGGTAGGAGCAGTAGCTATGCTAAAAAAAGAAGAAAATCAAGGACGTTTAGCATTTTTTGCAGGCATTGACAACTGCCGCTTTAAAAAGCAAGTAAGACCTGGTGATCAACTGCGTTTAGAGGTTGAAATTGTACGTGCGCGTGGATCTATTGGCAAAGGAAAAGGTATCGCAACTGTAGATGGAGAGTTAGTCTGCGAAACAGATATTATGTTTGCTTTAGGCGATAAAAAAGAATAGTACATAAGAGCTGCTGATGCAGCTTTTTTTATTGGCGCTGCAAAGCAGAAAAAAGTTTCTTTAATAAAGGTATAATATCCGTTAGCAACTCTTTTTGAAGTGTTGATGACAGAGATGAAAATTGTAAGAGCACATGTTTCAATAAGGGCTGTTTATCTATGAGGGTTAAAATGGTCTCGTCGTGTGAATCCGATTCACATTTTCTTTTTAAGTAAAGAAGTTGGAAGTCATGTAAATGATCTTGTTTATAAGAGGAAGGCTCAATAAGTTGGTCCAGCGTAATTTGAAAACAATTACATAGAGATAAAAAATCAAAAATGGAAGGCGTTTGTTTTGAACATTCCCATTTTGAAATAGTTGTACGAGAAACATTCAACTGATTTGCTAATTCTTCTTGTGAAAATCCTCCTTTTAGTCTGAACTGCTTAATTCTTTCTCCAAAATCCTTCATATGCATCACCTGATTTCGTAAAGATAAATATATGTCTTATTGTTCGAATGTAGTTCATATTCTTTGTAATATGCTAAATTCGCACAATATGAAACATATACACTTTACCTTCTGCAATAAAGGGAATAAAACCTGTTTTTATTTCTTTTTTTTCTCTAAAAAGATTCATTTTTCTGCCTGGATATAAAAAAAAGAACAAAAATAAAGGTTTTTTATAGTAAAAAAATCCTATTTTTTGTTCGGTATATTGAAAAAAATGGTTGAATAACGGGGAAAAATGCATTAATATACGAATTACAAAGAAAAAGGAGTGAAAAAATGACAAATTTTTATTTGAAAAGGCAAGGCACTCGCATAAGAGATAATCGCTTCAAACGTTCTAATTGTGCTCATTTATTTTTAGGAAAAAAAGAAAGGTACCTCTCTAGTCAGTTCTCTTTTCTTTACCCTTCTCATGCACCAACGAAAAAGACCGCAAACAATAATCCTCTCTTTTAAATCCAGACACCTTGAGATGACTTGACTTATTTTTTAGATGTACTTTTTATCGGTCTGTTTCGAAGCTGCAGTTTGAACTGTTGAAGTAAATCTTGACCTGATAACCCTTGGTTAATTAAATCCTCTAAGAGCATTTCAGCATAATGAAGTCTCCGTTCTTTTAAAACACCTTTCATCAACAAACTAATACGATTTTCACCAATTGAAGTAATGGAAGCCACGGTAGCTATAAAGGTAGCCGGATCATTTGTTTCTTTCGTAATTTTAGCTTCTACCGTCATTTTTTGTTTATCTTTCAACAAAACATGAAATTCATCGTACCATTTCTTATCGATAACTGCTTCTAAAATCCAGTTATTTTCGCCGTCTTCTTTATTAATAATAAGGCCATTAGTGAGTGAGACAGACTGACGCTTTTCTTGATCATCAACCAATTGAAATGACACAAGTTTAAATGTTTTCATTGATGTTTCCTCCTTTACGTAAATAGTAGGTTATCCATATTATAACATGAATGAGCTTAAAGATTCCCATTATTCAATCAGTTGGAGTGGTAGACTATGATTAACCATATTGTTCTTGTAGGAAGACTGACAAAAAAACCTGAGCTTCGATATACCCATGAAGGGATTGCAGTATCTACTATTACTTTAGCAATTAATCGAACGTTTCGAAATGTTGAAGGTGAATATGATGCTGATTTTGTCAACATTACTCTGTGGAGAAAAAATGCAGAAAATACGGCTGCTTACTGTGATAAAGGAGCGGTTGTAGGTGTAGTAGGGCGTGTACAAACGCGCACATTTGAAAATAATCTTCAGCAACGAGTATATATGACCGACGTTGTGGCTGATGCTGTTAAGTTTTTAAGTGGAAAGCCATCCGGTTTTTCTTCATTTGATTTAAATCAACAAGAAGAATAAAGTTATCTAGTATGAAAGGGGGTGATTAGTTCAGCTAAGGTTTTAATTCCTCTTATCTATCATAATAGAAGATAGATCCTTTTTAAGAGCAAGGCTCTTTCTATGTTATCAAGAGAGAAAATTAAAGTATTCACTATCCCCGAACTATTCCTCTATTTCAGCCGTTAAATCATTTAACGGTTTTTTTCTGTATATAAGAGATTGAGACATAACTGAATTAATGCAATCTAAAGACAAACAAATGGGATGAGCTAGTATGGATYATTTGTTACACCACTGTTGATTTCCGTGCAAGGCTTCGCTTTCCGCGGACGGCTGATGAGCCTCCTCGTCACTTGCGCGCGGTTTCATCTATTCTGCTTTTCTCGCAGGAGTCTTCGCTTTGCCCTCCGCTCAACAGCTAGAAGCACCTACATATATGAAACCTACGTCGACCCTACCAATGAAAAAATCCGAACGAGTTTGATTCTCCATCAAGAATCAAACTCGTTCGGATCTTCCTTCAACTAAAATACTTTTGTTTCAGCTTCTATCAATTATTTAGAAAATCTTTTTGCACCTAAGTAGCGCTTGCTCCAGTAGCTGTTATCTAAGCTTGCAATGGTTACACCCGTAGAAGATCCAGCATGAATAAATTGACGATTACCAAGGTAAATGCCCATATGTGTAGGACCGCTAGAATATGTATTAAAAAACACTAAGTCTCCAGGCTGTGGATTACTGACGGGTGTTGATACACTCCAATAACCAGCCGTCGTATAGCGCGTTGTAGAAATTTGTTGTTTCGTTACGTAATAAATGAATCCGCTGCAGTCAAAACCAGAAGGAGTTGTGCCACCCCATCTGTAAGGAACACCTATATAACGTTTTGCATCTGAAATCATTTGCGATACATTTAATGTTCCGTTAGAAGTTGAAGGTGTGGATGTACTTGGTTTTGTTGTTGGCGTAGTTGTTTGGCTGCTTTTTGATACCTTTAATTGTTGATTTACATAAATCGTATTAGATGTTAATCCGTTTATTTGTTTTAGCTCACTCACGCTCATGTGAAATGTCGAAGCTATTTTAGATAGGCTATCTCCACGCTGAACTTTGTAAGTTCCGTTTGCATCCTTAGAAGGAGTTTCTGCTGGTTTACTCGTAGTTGGAGTCGATGCGCTATTGCTTCCATTTACTTTTAACGTTTGGTTAATATAAATAATGTTAGAAGAAAGAGCGTTCAAACGTTTTAATTCTTCTACGCTCATATTAAAACGAGTAGCAACTTTCCAAAGGGTATCGCCGCTTTGAACTTTATAGGTCGAACCAGTAGCAGGAGCTGAAGGCTTTTCTTCCTTATTAGATGGTTGAGAGGTTGAAGCAGAAGGAATCGATAACGTTTGTCCTATGTGAATTGTATTTGAAGCTAACTTATTTACGCTTTTTAAAGCTTCTACCGTTGTATGGTATTTGGTAGATAATGACCAAAGTGTATCTCCAGCTTTTACTTGAACAGTTGAAGCAGATGCTTCAGCTGAAGCTTGATATAAGAATGTCCCGCCAACAATGGCGCCTAGAGATAAAGCGAGCTGCCTTTTTTTCATTAATAAATCCCCCTAATTATGTAAATGTTCCGTGTTTATTTTTCCAATATGTCTATTAAATTACAAAAATATTATATGTATAAATATGCTGGAATTTAAAGAGAAAGTAAAGGGTCTTTTTCGCTATAAAAATACCTTTTTATTCAAAAAACGCTATTTATTGCGTTTTTTGTATCTTTATCAGTAGCTGGAGATTGATTTACACTTATTTTTTTGTGTCGAATGATCTAATAAAAAAAGAGGACAAGTAAAAAAGTCCTCTTTTTAGTAACGTTGTAACACATTTTATAATTTTTCTTATTCATTTCTGTATGCAAGAAGCTCTTGTAGTTCTTTATTAGAAAGTTCTGTTACCCATTGATCTCCTTGGATGAGTTCATTGTTTAGATGTTGTTTTTGATTGATTACTTCATCAATTTTTTCTTCAATCGTTCCTCTTGTAATAAACTTATGAACATGAACAAATTTATTCTGCCCAATTCGATGGGCGCGATCGGTTGCTTGGTTTTCAACGGCTGGGTTCCACCATCGGTCAAAATGAATAACGTGATTTGCAGCTGTTAAATTCAATCCAGTTCCACCTGCGCGAAGAGAAAGGATAAAGATGGCTTTTTTCCTTGCTTGAAATTGAGCAACCATTGCATCTCGTTGTTCTTTTGATAAACTTCCGTGAAGGAATAAAACCGGCTCGTTGATTTCTTTTTCTAAGGTTCTTTGCAGCATGAGTCCTGTTTCAATATACTGAGTAAAGATTAAACAGCTTTCTTGCTGTGTGCGAATGCTCTCTACGAGTTCAATAATTTTTTGACTTTTATGAGATCGCCGTACCGTTTGTTTAGCTGTACTTTCCTTTAAGTACAAAGCTGGATGGTTGCATAATAATTTTAGCTTATTTAGTGTTTGCAAAATCATGCCTTTTCGTTCAAATCCTGTTTTTTCCTCTGTTTCTTGAAGCATTCCTTGAACTAGCTCCTGGTAAAGTGAAGCTTGTTCCGCTGTCAGCGGGATATATTCTTTTTGTTCTTGTTTATCAGGCAGTGAGCGGGCGATGTTTTTATCTTGTTTTGTTCTTCTTAATAAGAAAGGCTGAATGAGTGCTTTAAGCTCAACAGTTCGTTCAGGTTTCTCGCCTTTTTCAATGCCTGCTACAAATCGGTTTTTAAATGAATTGATTGTTCCTAAGTAACCAGGATTGATGAATTCAAATAATGACCATAGTTCCAGCAGACGGTTTTCAATTGGAGTTCCAGTAAGCGCAATTTTGTGTCTTCCTTGTAGCTGACGGATAGCTCTCGCCTGTTTAGTCTGCGGGTTTTTAACATGTTGTGCTTCGTCTAAGGAAATGCTGTTCCACATAAACCCTTTCAACAATTCGACATCCAAAAGAGCAACTTGATAAGTCGTGATCACGACGTCAGTACTTTCACATATCTTCTCAAATGCGTATCCGTTGGTTCTTTTCGGCCCGTAATGAACATGAACACGAAGAGAAGGGGCGAATTTCTGTAATTCTTTTTCCCAGTTTCCAATTAAAGAAGTTGGGCAAACGATAAGAGAAGGAGAGCTATGTAACGGATGAATATTTGTTAAATAACTAATTAATTGAATGGTTTTACCTAGCCCCATGTCATCTGCTAGACATCCTCCTAAGTTAAACTTTCTCAAAAACATGAGCCAATTCAAACCTTGCTGCTGATAAGGTCTTAATGTACCTTTAAATTCAGAGGGAGGCAGCACTTCCGGCAGCCGTTCTAAATCCGTTAAGGATGTAATAAATGATTGAAAGGAAGCGGGTAGTTGGAACTCAACTTTTACCTCTTCTTCATCGGTTTTACTGTCTGCCATGTAGGTTAGCTTCGTTTTTAAAATTTCATGAATTGAGACGCCTTTTTTACTAGCTTCTTTAACAATTTTCTGCGCTTGTTTAATTAATCTAGAATCCAGTTGAATCCACTGTCCGTTAATAGATAATAATCGGCGTTTTTGTTCGACTAATTTCCGAAACTCTTCTTCTGAGAAAGTTTGATCGCCAATAGAAAATGACCAGCGGAAGCTGCTGATAGCTTGTTTACCAAATAATGCAGATGAAGTATTTTCTATAGTGCCAGATACTTTGATGGTGGCTTTTTTTAATGATTCCCACCAGCTTGGCAAATGGATAGAGACACCTTGTTTAATCAATGCTGCACTATCTTGAGTTAGAAATTCCCATACTTCCTCATCTGTTAGGACAGACTGAATAAACGCTCCTTTTTGGTATAAAGTAGGAGCCAATGCTTTCCATCGTTCGTGTTCGTAAGCGATATATGATTCGTAGTGGTTCCACTCTTTAGGAAGCGTTCTTCCAAGTATAAAAGGTTCTTTGGCTTCATCGTGGGGAATCACGAATGTTTCAGCCGTCCATACATCTCCATCGGTCGTTGGCTCTACAATACGCAATGAAAGGTCAAAGGGAGGATTATAGCTCTCGCCTTCTATGCTTATTAAAAAGTCCTTTCCTTCTTTTTTTAGTAGGCTCTCTTTAATTTGTGCTCGCCACTCTTGCTCATCAGCTTGTGAAAGCGAGGCAGTCATTTGTTTTTTTAAAGGAAGAGAATGAAATTTCCCTTTGATAATCCTCTTTGTCATATCGACTGCAATTTGCTGATAAGCTTCCGCTGAAGCGGACAAAGCCGGTTTCAACACATGCTGTTGAATAGGTAATTGTATGAAAGTGAACATTTGCCATGCAGAAAGAAGAATTCCTTTTTTTCCATTAATCTCAACCTGTGTGGCTTCGCTTCCGTAATAGGTCTGTTCATGCCATAGAAACAGCGCATCTTTCCATGTATCAGGGAGCAAAATTTGGCCGCTAGGTGATACACAGTAGAGAAAAAAGTCACCGTGTACAGGTTCGACTTCAAGTGTTAAATGAAACAAATCAAACATTCAGTAAATCTCCTTTTTCTAATAGTTGTTGAAACGAGCGCTGTTTCTTTGTTTTTATCGCTAATTCTTCCATATAATGTTCCCATAGTAGAGAGCGATTCATTTGTAGATAAAGTCTCTTTAATTCTTGTAAGTAGATATAGGCTTCTTGATAACTGCTTTTCTTTTTTTCATAAATCAGCTTTGAAATCATTTGATGATAAAGAGGAATAACCAGCTTTTCATCTTTTTGTTTTAAGGCTTCTATCGTTTGCTCGTCATATTTGATGCTGTCATATTGAAGAAGCACCTGTAATTCAACCCACTTTTTCAATTGGTCAGAAGCATATAGAAAATCACTGTATTCAATAAAACTATAGGGAAGTAACGTTTGCAATGCTTCGGTATACAAAGTTTGATCGTTCGTTAAGTCTTTATAGTGCTGAAATAAATTTACAATCATGGAGACCATGTTTCGGCTTCCTTGATAAGTAGTCGGAACGGTGCGTACGTAATCTCCTATATAGGTCATTATATAAGAGCCCCACTGAGCAAAGCGGTCAGTTTCTTTTTCATGCAATAAATCATTTAACCAAGGAATAAGATAGGGAATCATTTGTAGTGTTTCATCGCTCAAACGTTCTTTTGCTTCGCCATCTTTTTCTTGAAGGAATAAAAGATAGGAAAGAGCTGTATTGTTTATAAAAGAACCGTACTTAGCTTTTAATTTGCTTTCCTCAATTTTTCGCCACTTTTCTAACGTGAAGATTTTTTGCCAAATAACGCGATAAATCTCAATACGTTCATATTGTAAAGGCATATCTTTATGCAATAATTCTCGGATGTATGGAATGCTGTCCTCTATAATAGATAATGCATCTCCATCGTATTTCATTTGCTTTAACGAATCAGCGGTAGCATAAATTTCATTTGTTATTTTGTAGACGTGACTATATACGAATGATTCCTCGATGTTAGTAGAAAGCTGATGTGCCTGTAATTGAGCTGATAGTTTATAGAATGTATGAACCGTTCCATACATACAAAATAAAGCATAAAGCAATGGGTGCTCGGGAGCCTTTTTCACTAAAGCACGGTAATAGTACTGATAATATTCATGATAAATGGAACGGTCATTTTCGTTCCGCCCCTGCATAAAAAGCGTATACTGCTCCTCAAAAGTTTGTCTCCACTCTTGAAAAGTTGCCTTCGGCTTTTTTAACACTTGTTTGGCAGATAGCATAGTCAAAGCTGCTTTTTCATGGTTTCGCCATTCTTTGAATAGAGGCGCAAGCGGTTCTATTAATGAGTACATATAAAAAAACGCTGCAAAGCAGTGTTCACAAAATCCGTTATGCTGACAAGAACAGGTACTTTCAGGGAGCAACTGCTTGTTTAGTTCCACATAAAACGAATCGATTTTAACGTTTAATATCTGTTCATCATTGTGCAAAATGAGGAATGAATGGGTACGGTAAAGGTCTAGCCCTGCTTGGGCATTTGTGCGATAGCGTGCATCACTGTACGGGAAATGCTGTATAAATTGGTGCTGTAAGTGATCTGAAAACGAACTCATAATCCCATTCCTTTCTATACATAAGTGGAGCATAAAATTATATTTATAAGTGATTAATTTTCTTTTCATTATAAATGATAAAAATAGAATTATACAAAATCTTTTGTTATGATAAAGCAGAATCCAACATGACTCTTTATAAAAAGAAATGGATTCAACATGACTTTGTGTACATACTCAATCGCAGACTTACTATACTATAACCAATAAGCACGATTGACATTGACAGGAGGAAAAGTAAGTGAAAATTCGTAAAGCTATTATTCCAGCAGCTGGATTAGGGACACGCTTTTTGCCRGCKACAAAAGCRCAGCCKAAAGAAATGCTGCCAATTGTMGATAAACCAACGATTCAATACATTGTGGAAGAAGCAGTAGCATCAGGTATTGAAGATATTTTAATTGTAAGCGGTCGCGGAAAACGAGCAATTGAAGACCATTTTGATAAATCATATGAGTTAGAAGAAACATTGGCTGCAAAGGAAAAGTGGGACATGCTCGAAGAAGTGCAGGGGATTTCGAATTTGGCTAATGTTCACTACATTCGTCAAAAGGAACCTAAAGGATTAGGTCATGCCATTCACTGTGCAAGAAGTTTTATCGGAGATGAACCTTTTGCTGTTATGCTAGGCGATGATGTAGTTCAATCAGAAACACCTTGTTTGAAACAGTTAATGAACGTATACGAAAAATATGAATGCGCTGTAGTTGGTGTACAGGAGGTGCCTAGAAAAGAAACTTCAAAGTACGGAATTGTAGGTCCTAAAGGAGAGCCTCTTGAAAAAGGATTATTAGACGTAGAAACGCTCGTTGAAAAACCGAATCCAGAAGAGGCCCCTTCAGGCTATGCAATTATGGGGCGCTATATTTTAACACCGGAAATTTTTGATATCTTGAGCAGAGAAGAGATTGGCGCAGGAGGAGAAATTCAATTAACAGATGCTATTTTACGTCTGAATGAATTCCAACGTGTTCTTGCTTACTATTTTGAAGGAAAGCGTTATGATGTTGGAGATAAATTTGGATTCATTAAAGCAACAATTGATTTAGCTCTGCAAAGAGAACCGCTGCGAGAAGAGTTAGTGAGCTATTTTAGAGAAATTGTCGAAAAAGAAGGGCATATGTAAAATATATTTACTAAGGGAACTATTGGGAATCAAGGAGATTTTCAATAGTTCTTTTGGGTTAGAGCTCGCTGTACAAAAGATGGTTATATCGTTTATTGATGAATTCTCATAAAATGTTACATAATAATAAGTAAAAGAAATTATTTCATGTTTTTATATAAATGCTATCATGAAATGACATTTTTCGATATAATATCAGATAGGTTTTATTTATTAAGCATGTCATATAAAGGAGATTTTCTGCAATGACAAAGAAATTGTGTGTAGTTGGTTTAGGATATATAGGTTTACCGACAGCTGTTATGTTTGCCAATCACGGCTTATATGTACATGGTGTCGACGTAAATGAAAAAGCAGTAGAATTAATTAAAAATAAGCAACTTCATATAGAAGAAAACGGCTTACAAGAACGTTTAGAATCAGCAGTTGACAACGGCCACTTCACGGTAGGCACAACAGCTGAAGAGGCGGATATTTTTATTATTGCTGTACCATCACCAATTAATGAAGATAAAACGGCAAACTTGAACTATGTTCGAGAAGCGACAAAATCGATTGTTCCTTACGTTCGTAAAGGAAATTTAGTAATTTTAGAATCCACAGTTCCTCCGCGTACAGTAGAAGACGTCATGCTACCTGTGCTAAAAGAAACGGGTTTAGAATTAGGCAGTGAGTTATTTGTTTCTCATTCACCTGAACGCGTTATTCCAGGAAAAGTATTTGAGGAATTAGTAAATAATGACCGTATTGTCGGTGGTATTAACGAAGAGTCTAGTCGTTTGACTGTTGAGCTTTATAAAACATTTGTAAAAGGAAATATTCACGTAACGGATGCTACAACAGCTGAAATGGTGAAAGTAATCGAAAACACATATCGTGATGTGAACATTGCGTTTGCAAATGAGCTGGCAAAAATCAGTGAAAAAATTGGTGTAAATGCGTGGGAAGCGATTAAGTTAGCGAACTATCATCCACGTGTAAACATTCATTTACCAGGTCCTGGTGTAGGCGGCCACTGTATTGCTGTTGACCCTTGGTTCTTAACGGAGCTTCAGCCAGAACTGGCAAAAATTATTTCTCTTTCTCGTCATACAAATGATTCAATGCCTGAATATACAGCATTGAAAACGAAAAGCCTACTAGATGAAAAGGGCATTCAACATGGACGTGTAGCTGTTTTAGGTTTAGCTTTTAAAGGAAATATTGACGATATGCGTGAAAGTCCATCAACGGATGTACTTCATCATTTAGAAAAACTGGGCGTTGATTACACAGCATTTGATCCTCATATCAAAGAGAATAAAATCGAACGTCAGACGCAAAGTTTGGATGAAGCTGTTGCACATGCGGATGTGATTCTTATTTTAACAGATCATAATGAGTTCAAAGAGCTTCTTCCATCAGCTGTTGAAAATCACATGCGTACAAAAGTTATTTTTGATACGAAAAACTGCATTCAGCGTGATCAATGGAAAGCAGCAGGCTTTGACGTAGTGTTACTTGGTGATTCAAAAGTTTCTACTTTATAAAAAGACGGGCTGAACAGCCTGTCTTTCGTTTGTAAAAAACTAAAAAATCAACATACGGGTGATTTAATGAAGGAAAACATCTTAGGAATAGACGTTTGTAGCGACACGTACGATGAGCTAGCGGTAAAGTTACTTCAGGATATAGATAAAGGCCGAAAATCATTTATTGTAGCAATCAACCCTGAAAAAATTATGAAAGCACAAGAAGACAGGGAATTAAAGTCACTATTAAATCAAGCGACTTATCAAATTCCAGATGGGATCGGTGTGATTTTAGCTTCAAAGCTCAAAAAGGGACGTATTCGTGAGCGTGTAACGGGTATTGATATGATGCTGAAGCTGTGTAAAGAAGCAACAAATAACGGTAAAAGAATTTTTTTATACGGAGCCAAGCCTGGAATTGCAGATGAAGCCAAAGCTAAGTTGGAAGAGATGTTTCCAGGGATTTTAATTGTTGGAACATTAAATGGCTATGAAAAAAATGAAGAAGTCATTGAACGTACGATTAATGATTCAGGAGCAGAAATTGTTTTTGTGGCTTTAGGCAGTCCAGCCCAAGAAAATTGGATTATTACTCATAAAGAGAAACTTAATCCTTCTGTTTATCAAGGCGTAGGGGGCTCGTTCGATGTTATTTCAGGACGATTGAACCGAGCACCTGCTGTTTTTCAAAAGTTTGGTTTAGAGTGGCTTTATCGACTGTTAAAAGAACCATGGAGATGGAAGCGTCAGTTAGAATTACCTAGGTTTCTTCTTCGAGTGTTAAGAGGTTAAAAAAGCATGCGGATATAATCCGCATGCTTTTTATTTTTAGATATCTTCTTTCTTGTTTTGCTGCTTGATTTCATCCGTTAGTTCGTGCAAGCTTTGTCGCACATTTCCTTTTCCAGAAAAGTTTTCAATCAATTCCTTCACATCTATACCTGAGGATGCTTTCAGCGATTCTTGAAGAGAAGACATTAAGTTTGTTGCATAGCCAGTCACTTTATTAGCTCCGCTGTTTTCACCGTTGCTTCCTGTATCCACAACCGTAATTTTGTCGATATTTGCTAAAGGACTTGCAACTTGTTTTGCATATTCAGGAAGCATCTTGATAATCATATCTAAAATAGCCGCTTGACCGAACTGCTCGAATGCTTCAGCTACTTTTTGTTTAGCTTCAGCTTCAGCTAAACCTTTTAAGCGGATAATCTCAGCTTCAGATTCACCTTGGGCACGCTGAGCTTCAGCCTTTGCTAAACCATCAATTCGAACGCGTTCAGCTTCAGCTTTAGCCATTGCTTCAATTCGATATTTGTTGGCGTCTGCTTCAGCAAGCTGTTTTGCTTTTTCAGCTTCTGCAGATTGCTCAACAGAGTAACGATCTGCATCTGCTTTCTTTTTTACTTCAGAATCGTATTGACGCTCACGACGAAGAATTTCTTTTTCTTCTAATTCAATTTGTTTCTGACGTTCAATGATGCGGATTTGCATTTCTTGTTCTGTTACATCCTGTTTCGCGCGAGCTGTTTCTAGATCATATGCTTGGTCAGCACGAGCTTTGGCAATATCTTGTTCGCGACGATATTCAGCGGTTTTTAACTGATTCATTTTTTCAGCTTCCGCGATTTCTGTATTTCGCTCAAGCTCCGCTTTTTGGGCATCTTTATGAGCCTCAGCACGCTTGATTCTTGTTTCTTTTTCAGCTTCCGCTGTTGCAATGTCAGCATCTCGCTTAACTTGAGCAATACGAGGTTTCCCTAGAGATTCTAGATAGCCGTTCTTATCCCGAACGTCTTTAATTGTAAACGATACAATAATTAATCCCATTTTAGCCAAATCTTGTGAAGCTACGCGCTGTACTTCTTGAGAGAATTTTTCACGGTTTTTATAAATTTCTTCTACCGTCATAGAACCAAGAATCGAGCGAAGGTGACCTTCTAAGACTTCTCTAGCTTCGGTTTCGCGATCTTCTTTTGCTTTGCCTAAAAACTGCTCAGCGGCCGTTGCAATTTCTGAAATAGAACCTCCAATTTTGATGATTGATACCCCATCAGCCATAACAGGAACACCTTGTTCTGTATATACTTCAGGTGTAGATACTTCCAGTTTGCTTGACAACAAGCTCAGAGGCTCAGCCTGCTGAAAAACTGGCAGCACAAACGTACCGCCTCCGCGAACAATTTTAATGCGGTTTCCAGATTCATCGACGTGCACGTTTTTATTTCCTAGATAGCTTCCTGTTACAATTAACGCTTCATCTGGACCTGCTGTACGGTATTTTGTAATAAATACGGCAATCAGCGCAATTAATAAAAAAACAACAATTCCAACGACAACTAATATAGGTGTTGAAAACATAAAACTCCCCCTAATACTATTTATAATGAGTGATTGGTCATAACTTCTTCATAAATCACAACGAGTGCGTTGCCCCTTTGTATATCTACAACAAGCACTTTGCTGCCTAAAGGTATAGCAGTGTTTTTAAAGCTGGCAGCGGGTTTGGAGATAGTGCCGCTAACCCCTTCGATAAATACTTCTCCATAACCATCTGCAGGAACGGAAGTAATAATGGTACCAAGTCTTCCTTTTAACGAATCTTCAGTAAAAGCAAGAGATTCTTCAGCCGATGATAAAGGAATCAATACAAAAACGTTGAGCAAAATAACGAGTAGAAGGGCAATAAGAGCGGAAATCGAAATAATCCAATAATTTTGCAATGACGTATAGGCGAACAAATATCCACTGGCACTAAAGAATGTTAAAAAAGAAAAAAGAAGAGTGGGGTTAAAAAAAGGTATCGCTTCAGATAATCCATCTAACAAATCGCTAAATAAAATGTATAAGAAGGTGAGACTTCCGCAGATAATTAATCCATACAAATACACTGTTTGAACAGATAGACCGAACATAGTTCATTCAACACCCCCTTTATGTAAGATGATTGATGCTGTTCCTACTATGTATTACGAACCCCATCAAAAAAAGTTTCATTTTTTTGATAAAATTCCTTTTTTTGTTTAATTTTATCTCTATCCATTTCACTATATTTTAACTTTTAAATGATATAAGATAAGGACAACGATTCAGTGAATGTGGTTTGAAATAGTGGATATGCATAGGTCAAAAGTTTGTTCATATAATGAGTGGGGCCATGTGAAATAAAAATAAAGGTTTAAATATGCTTAATAAAAAGGAAAAAGAGTTAGAGATGACGAATAAATTAGACGAAAAGGGGGGAGTTCGCTTATATTTTAATAAAGTATAGTAAAGAAAATGTTCTACATAAAATAACCACATAAGAATAAAGTAAATCAGCTGTTTATACACCAAAAAATACAGTTCTTTTCTATTGATAGTTTGTAAATGTGCTAATTTTTGAGAATAAATTTCTATTTAAGTAGTAGAATCATTGTGATATAATCCATTTTGGGAATAAGTAAGTAATTATTGTTATACGCAATTTGAAATACTATCCAATTATATAAAGTTGGATACATTTTTTATGGTTTTGGTTAACATAAACCTGAGGAGGGTCTCCATGCTATATTTGACCTTGTTTATTTGTTTTATTACATCTATTCTGATCACTCCGCTGGTTAAGAAGCTGGCGTTTAAAATAGGTGCAACAGATAAACCAAATCAACGAAAAGTTCATCAAAAAATTATGCCTCGCCTTGGAGGTTTGGCGATATTTTTTAGTTTTCTTATTGGATACCTTGTTTTACAGCCTGACAGTAAATATGCGCTGCCGATTTTAATCGGAAGCATCATTATCATCATTACCGGTGTCTTAGATGATATGATTGAGCTATCCGCTAAAATCAAATTAGGCGGTCAGCTAGTAGCGACATTAATTGTTGTTGTATACGGTGGAGTCCAAATTGACTTCATTAACTTGCCGTTTGGCGGAAAATTAGAATTCGGAATGTTAAGTATTCCAATTACGGTATTATGGATTGTAGGAATTACCAATGCTATTAATTTAATTGATGGATTGGATGGATTAGCTGCCGGCGTTTCCTCTATTGTATTGATTACCATCTCGGGTATGGCTATTATGATGGGCAATGTGTTTGTGACAAGCATGGGTTTCATCGTATTGGGAAGTACGCTCGGATTTTTATTTTACAACTTTCACCCCGCTAAGATTTTTATGGGTGATACAGGAGCACTATTTTTAGGCTATATGATTTCTGTATTGTCTCTGTTAGGATTTAAAAATGTAGCGGTTATTTCCTTCATTGTTCCAGTTATTATTTTAGGGGTACCAATTTCAGATACGTTCTTTGCTATTATTCGCCGAATCGTAAAAAATCAACCGCTATCGGCTCCTGATAAATCTCATTTGCATCATTGCTTGTTGCGCTTAGGGTACAGCCATAGACAAACGGTTTTAATTATTTATGGAATGAGTGCGATATTTGGTTTAGCGGCAGTTATCTTCTCAAAGGTACAAACAATGTGGGGGTCTTTTCTTGTACTAGCTATCCTCCTTGTAGCGATTGAAATTATCGTTGAAAAGATAGGACTAGTTGATAAGACATATAGGCCAATTCTCAACATGGTTCGTGGACTTCGTTTAAAAAATTAATTAAAAAGACCTCTTGGATATCCAAGAGGTCTTTTTAATTATTCTGTTGTATCTGAAGTTGATTCAATGCCTAAATGCTTGCGGAGCTTTTCACTTACTTTTTCCACTGAATCATTGTCTAGTTTAAAGTAGTACACGCCGTTAATTTTTTCATCGCTGCCGTCTAAGTTAATGGTTTCGATGTCTACTTTTTTCGAAGCATAATCATAAAACGAAAGCATTTCACCGAACATTAAATTCGTTTTCATATTATCGCCAACAGCTTCGATAAGATTTCCATATTTATTTAGTGATCCAATGGAAGCAGCTTTTTTAATCATAGCTTCAATCAACTGCTGTTGTCTTTTTCCTCGCTCAATATCGTTGTCTTGTTTTCGTGTTCGAGCAACAGCTAACGCTTCTTCGCCATTTAAATGTTGATTTCCTGGTTTTAAGACAATAGCATTATGACGATCTTTTGAGTCCTTTTCACTCATCGCATAAGGTACATCAAAATCGATTCCCCCAAGTGAGTCTACAATGTCTGTGAAAGCTTTAAAATTCACTTTAACATAGTAATCAACAGGGACATTAAACAGCTGTTCTACCGTTTCTACAGTTGCTTTTGGACCTCCGTAAGCATGCGCATGAGTAATTTTATCTTTTCTGTTCACTTCAGGTATATAAACCCGCGAATCTCGAGGTATGCTTACAAGCTTTACGGTTTTATTGGTTTCGTTAAAGGTCGCCAAAATTAAAGCATCCGTACGGGCTGATTTTCCGAATTTCCTGGTTTCACTATCATCTACGCCCATAAATAAAATGGATATATCATCTTTTTTGGGATCGATTTTACGATCACGCATAGGGGAGTTATCGCGATCTCCGAGTCCTTCATAAGAATCAGAAGCTACTGTTTTAGCTTTAACAAACAAATAAGAGCCATAAGCGGTTGCAGAAAGCCCTAAAATAAGGATAGGTAACAGAAAAAATGTAAAAAGCCTTCGTTTTCTTTTCCGTTTGTTTACTCTTTTTTGAAAACGTCTATATTGAGCCATACGGTTTCTCCTTTTATTCGTATATTCGAACACTTATTGTGACACTTAGTATGTGTTATAAATTGGAATGTATGAATCAAACTCGTCAAAGCTATGCATCTGTACGAGGTTTTTACTCATTGACAAGTAGCGCAACCATCAGAATAGTTGCGCTATTTATCAATTGTACAATGTTTTTTAATAAGAGTAAATAATTCATTCTACATCTTCTTCTAAATAGGTCGTCTCACCTGCTCGAATATCTGCTTGGCCGTTTGTTAGCTCGGTCATCCATTCAGTAAATGCTTCTGTTTGAGCTTCCTCTACAAATGTTTCAATCTCTACCATATCTGCGTAGTGGATTTCTTTTAATAGATAAACGGAACTGCGAAGCTCATTTTCTAATTTTCCAAGCCATGTATAGTCGACGGTTGTGTGCATAACCGCCATGAGAGTTCGTTTGACTGTACCTAGTTCATTTAACGCTTCGGAAACAGATTTCCCATATGCGCGCACCAAGCCACCTGCGCCCAATTTAATGCCTCCGAAATAGCGCGTAACGACGACCACCGTATCTTTTAAGCCTCTTTTTTTAAGCACTTCTAACATTGGTACGCCTGCTGTTCCACTTGGTTCTCCATCATCGTTTGCTTTTTGAAATTGATCTCGTTCTCCAATTAGGTAAGCTGAACAGTTATGAGTAGCATTCCAGTGCTGTTTTTTAATGTCTTGAATAAATTGCTGAGCTTCTTCCTCAGCTGTTACACGTTTCATATGACAAATGAATCTAGATTTTTGAATAGTGATTTCATGTGAACCTTCTTGTTTTACGGTATAATATTGTGATAACAATCAAAAAATCCTCCTTAGCGTTATAAATAGAAGAAAAACGGGTATTTACGTACTGTTTACTTGCTATTAGTATAAAATGTTTATGAAAAGACATCAATTAATCAAATTCAACATCACTTGAACAAGCTATACAGAATATACGTTATAATAAAAGAGTGTGCAGGCTTGTATAGCTAAATAATGAAATGGTTTAAACAGGCAGTTAGTCACTGTTGAAGAGTGAGCGTAAATGGTAATCTATTCAAATAACGCGAGTCAAGCGTCGATTGATGTCGAGTTTGAGGGTACTAAAAACAACCGTTACTTTTTGGATATAAAAAGTCAGATAGGGAGAAAATATGGATCTTATCCTCACAATTCAGATAGGTCATACGAATACTATATATAGCATGAACGTATAGACATTTCTCCGAATGTGAGTATAGTTTGGGGTGAGTAAATGTCGAAACATAAATTAACAAGTAAGGCACTTGATGAAATTTTTGAGAAGATTATTGGCACAGTGGGAGATAGTAAAAATGAAGTCTATCGTCTTTCTGAAGATGCCAGACAAGAATATCAGCAAATAAAAGAAGAGTTAGAAGTGTTAAAAGGGAAAGTTCTTGAGACGATAGAGCAAGGCGATAAATTGGAAACTCAGGCAAGGTTGGCTCGAAAGCGTTTGTCTGATGTGAGCCGACATTTTCAAATTTATTCAGAGCCTGAAGTAAAAGACGCTTATGAAAAAGCACACGAATTACAAACCAAGCTGCTGATGAATCAGCAAAGCGAATATCAGCTGCGTAATCGTCGAGATGAACTAGAAAGACGCTTGCTTACATTAGAAGAAACGATTAAACGTGCAGATCACCTAGTAGGTCAAATTTCCGTTGTGTTAAATTATTTAACAAGTGATTTAAAACAAGTAGGGGAAATAGTAGAAGATGCCATTCAAAAAGAGTATTTTGGCTTTCGGATTATTGAAGCTCAGGAAGAGGAACGGAAACGTTTGTCAAGAGAGATTCATGACGGCCCAGCTCAAATGCTTGCAAATGTTATGATGAGATCGGAATTAATTGACCGAATTTACCGGGAACGTAGTGCAAAAGAAGCAATGGAGGAAATTCGAGATTTACGAAAAATGGTTCGTTCTGCCCTATACGAAGTGCGTCGAATTATATATGATTTAAGACCGATGGCACTTGACGACTTAGGTCTAATTCCGACGCTGCGCAAATATCTTGATACAATCGAAGATTATAACGAGGGCAAGCCTCGGATTACGTTTATTTCCATTGGACAAGAGAAGCGAACTGCTTCAAAATTAGAAGTAGCACTGTTTCGTCTAGTGCAAGAAGCTGTAACGAACGCATTAAAACATGCAGACGCGACGGAAATCCAAGTGAAGATAGAGTTCAACAATGAACACGCTATTTTGCTTGTCAAAGATGACGGCTGCGGTTTTAATCAAGAAGAGAAAAAAGAGAATTCGTTCGGCTTAATAGGAATGAAAGAGCGTGTTGATTTGTTAGATGGGACTATTTCTGTTCATTCGAAAATTAACCAAGGCACGCTTGTTATGATTAAAGTACCGATTATAGCCGCTTAAAAAGGCAGAGATATGTATATAAATAGGGGTCAATATAGAGTAAAACATTTGTTGTTCGATTTGGGGAGGAATCAAACATGCAGACAAGAATTATCATAATCGACGATCACCAATTATTCCGTGAAGGAGTAAAAAGAATTTTAGATTTCGAAAAAGATTTTGAAGTAGTTGCAGAAGGTGACGACGGTAGCGAAGTTATTGACCTTGTAGAAGAACATCAACCTGATGTTGTAATCATGGATATTAACATGCCGGCTGTAAATGGTGTAGAAGCTACGAAAAAGCTTGTAGAAGTAAATCCGGACGCTAAAGTTATTATCTTATCTATCCATGATGATGAGACATATGTAACTCACGCCTTACAAACAGGTGCACGAGGCTATCTGCTAAAAGAAATGGATGCGGATGCGTTAATTGAGGCGGTGAAAGTAGTTGCAGAAGGTGGTTCATATTTACACCCGAAAGTAACGCATAGTTTAGTAAAAGAGTACCGTCGACTAGCAGCTCAAGGACAATCGTCTTCTTATCCGCACGAACCAATTGAGATTCGCCGTCCACTACATTTGTTAACACGTCGTGAGTGCGAAGTGCTACAACTGTTAGCTGATGGTAAAAGTAACCGAGGAATCGGAGAAGCATTATATATTAGTGAAAAAACCGTTAAAAACCATGTGAGTAATATTTTGCAAAAAATGAATGTAAATGATCGTACTCAAGCTGTTGTTGTGGCAATCAAAAACGGTTGGGTAGAAGTAAGATAAGTTCAAAAGTCCGATATACAACTAGGTATATCGGACTTTTTTTTTCTTTTTATAAATTTTTTTGGAATTGTAGGTAAAAAGTCATATTTAATGAGAAAGTAAAACAACCGATAAGTTAAGGGGAGAAAATATCTTTTAGGAAGGAAAAGGGTGATACCTTTACACATTTACTCGTCCTTTAACTTCGCTTAAGCATAAAGGAAATCTTAAGGATCCTACAACCTTCGAAGAAAGCATTCATACCTCAAAATAATGTCCATCAAGTTGATGCATGCTCTTGTAAAAAAAGGTCTTTAATACATTCAGATACATATGAGGTCTTAGAAGAATTTATTCAAACCTCAACTGGTGTCCTTTAAAAATTTATAAGTTAGCTTTTAGTGAAATAAATAGAAAACTGATTTAAAGAAGACAAGAAGGTGATGAAGCTGAATTTTATAACGGAAGAATTAATCTATCATAAATCTCCGCAAGAGCTAACAGCTATGATGTATGAAAAATTCATTCAAAATATTGATGAAGCTCTTATAGCAATTCAACACAGCGATTATTTTACAGCGAATGAAAAAATTAAACAGTGCAACGATATTTTATATCGGCTAGGAATTGGCTTAACATATCAAGCAGGTATCATTGCAGAGCAGTTAGATACCCTGTACAACTATATGTCTGAGCGATTAATTATGGCTAATTTTAAAAAAGATACGTTTATTTTATGTGAAGTTCAACAAATGATGAAGAAGCTTTCTAACGCTTGGAATGAAGTGTTAAAAGCGACGCCTAAAGTTACCTCTTCGCTCCGAAAAAACAAGCTGTCTTCTTATGAACAGCACATAAGCATCACTGTTAGCTAAAGGGTAATCATCATATCCACGCATCAGATGCCTCTCGAAACTTTCAGCTAGCACATCTAAAAGTCTAAATTGAATGGAGTGTATACTAACAGAGAAAGGAGAGATACATAGTGGAGGTACAGCGAATTAACAGTCTTTCTTCTTCCATGAATCTCATTAGAGAAAAAGAAGTAAGTGGTTCGGTTTCATTTACAGGAGTAATGGTCAAGAAACAAAAAGAACTAACCTATGAACATTTAACTCAAGTGATAAATAAAGTTGAAGAACAGGGAAAGCAGTTAGTGAAAAGTCAAACTATTGATTCTTTGCGGAAATACAAGACGCTTGTGAAGCAGTTTATGAACGAAGTCGTTAAAAATGGGTTTGAACTTCATGAAGAAAGAGGATTTAATCATAGAGGAACGACTAAAGTATATAAGTTAGTGAAAGAAGTGGATACGAAACTAGTTGACTTGACAAATGATATCCTTCAAAAAGAAAAAGACAGTTTAAATTTACTCAAGCGGGTTGGAGAAATTCAAGGTTTGTTAATTAATATGTATACGTAAGGGAGCTTTTACTAATAGGTAAACCTCTTGTTACATGCATTTTAATCCTAAATGTTGTAGAATAGAGTGAAATTATTTTATATAACAAAGGATGGATCCCTATCTTATGAAAACAGCAATTATTACAGATAGTACCGCCTATATATCAGAGGAAATTCGATCAAACTATCATATACAT
>NZ_JBFULJ010000022.1:0-30942 GCF_056400385.1 Priestia sp. P5_B4 | reverse complement strand
GTGTACACCCTATCTATTTAATTTATTTCATTCTAGTTCTATCCATTTTACAACAATAATCTACATTTATCTTAACATAGATAAACAGCCCCGTTTCTAGTTATAAATAGAAAAGCAGAGGATGCCTTGAAACACCCTCTGCTTGATATGAATAAAAAATGAAATGTATGTTTTATGTTTTAAGATAAAAAATTATGAACACTCTTGCCCCGTATAAGCATCGAACTGAGTGACGTTTTTTTCTGCTAAAATACCTTTCAATTTTGCTGTACGAGCCAAAGCGCTTCTTGTCGCCTTTAGCTATGTCTTTATTGTAAGAGCGGCACATGAATGC
Source organism: Priestia sp. P5_B4 (assembly GCF_056400385.1). Taxonomy (NCBI): domain Bacteria; kingdom Bacillati; phylum Bacillota; class Bacilli; order Caryophanales; family Bacillaceae; genus Priestia; species Priestia sp. P5_B4. Next base: position 30,608 of record NZ_JBFULJ010000022.1, on the reverse strand, counting down.
ACTGTGAAGCCCGGCTGAATGCTATCTGAACAAATTCTGAAAGATAGCTGAATAACTTCTAGTTAAACTTGTCATATAAATGTTCAACGTTCTTAACAACAGCTCAACAAATCCAGCGCTTCTCTTTATATTTCCTCAACAATCAAATGATTTAATAAGTGTATGAATACAATTTGGAGGTTATCAACCATGAAAAAACGAGTATCTCTTGGACTATCTCTCACCCTTTTAGCTTCTAGTGCCGCTTCTGCTTTTGCAGCAGAGCATAACCCAGTTCAACATCCAAAACAAATCAAAAGCGTCGAGTTTCAGCCAATGAAAGCACCTACTACAATTGAAAATATGATTAAAACGTATACAGAGGCATCTGTAAAAGTAACGTATAAAGATGGAAGCGTTGAAGAAACGCCGCTTAACTATAACCAGCTCTTTCTTTCAAAAGATAAAATTGTCGATAATAAAGGGGAATTAATCGCCGCAGGTACACCGATCGATGCAAACGGGGATCCGATTATTGACCGAAGCGTTCCCGATAAGCCATCACCGTACGTATCAGACGCACCGGATTCAAACAGCTTTATCACCATCAACGGTAAGTCTTATATTATTTCACATTATGAATATGAATCTGTTAATAATGCTGGAAAAGAGATTTCCGGTCTTCCCGCTTCAATGACGCTTACACAAGTTGACCGAGATGATAAAACAGGAAAATTAACGGTCAACCATGCTAAAAAAATTGATTTTTCCAATGTAAATGGTTTGTGGACGCCGTGTAATGGCTCTACAACGGATTGGGGTACTCACCTTGGTTCAGAAGAATATGAGCCCGATGCACGTGCTTTTGAAGATCCTTCATCCAGCTCTTATAAAGACGTCACGAACTTCGCTAAGCTTTATTTCGGCGACACGTCAAAAGCAAATCCTTACTACTACGGCTGGATTCCAGAAATTTCAGTGGATGAAAGCGGCCATGCATCCGTCGTAAAACATTACAGCACAGGCCGTTTTTCACACGAAATGATGCAGGTACTTCCAGATAACAAAACCGCTCTTTTTGGAGACGATGGGTCTAATACCATGATGTTTATGTATGTAGCAGATAAGGAAAAAGACTTCTCAGCAGGAACTCTTTATGCGGCAAAGTTTAAACAAACGAGCACAGAAAATGGAGGTAAAGGCGACCTTCAGTGGATTAAGCTTGGCCATGCAACAGACAATGAAGTCAAAACAATAATCGACAAAGGCACAAAATTTAGTGATATTTTTGAAACAGCTGACCAGCCTACAAAAGGATCTAAAGCAGTCAAAACCGCTGCAAGTAAAAAAGTTGAATATTTAAAAGTAAAGCCTGGCATGGAAAAAGCAGCTGCCTTTTTAGAATCACGCCGATACGGTGCGATTCTAGGTGCCACGTCTGAATTCAACAAGATGGAAGGACTAACGGTTAACAAAAAAGACAAAAAAGCGTATATGGCTATTTCTTATCAAAATAGTGCCATGCTAAAAGAATCTGGCGCTGTACAAGATGATATTCAGCTTCCAAAATTAGAGTCTGGTGTGACCTACCAGCTGAACTTAGGATCGCATCAAAAAGACCAAGCAAAAGGCAAGATTAACAGTAGCTACGTTCCTGCAAGCATGGAAGGGCTACTGATTGGACAAGACCTAGAAAAAGCAGATGCATACGGTAATACAGCGGACCCAAATAAAATTGCCAACCCTGACAACCTTACGTATTCAAATGACTTAAATACACTGTTTATCGGAGAAGACAGCTCACTGCATACAAACAACTTCGTATGGGCTTATAATGTAAAAACTAAAAAACTATCACGCATCCTTTCAGTTCCAGTGGGAGCAGAAGCAACAGGACTTCGTGCAGTAGAAAACATTCAAAACTCTCGCTACGTACTAAGCAACTATCAGCACCCGGGCGAGGACATCAGCGACAAAAATATTACCGCTGTTGATAAAGAAGAGCTAGCTAATGCAATGAAAGAAAGCATCGGCATTCAAGAAACTGGCGGTGTCGGATACATTTCTGGACTGCCTTCTAAGGACGGCGCTCCTTACAAAAAGCATTAATATGTAATGAAGCCACGTCTGTTGTGCAGTGACAGACGTGGTTTTTTATATAGTCGAAGTTATTTATAAAATCGTTTATCGTAATCATAATTATGGTGAATACTTTATAATATCCTTGGAGAAAGTGCCTACACACAAACCAAATGCTTTAGGATATTTATTCGCGGGTATCCGGTACATGCCTTCAAGCTTGCTTTTAATTGCTTACACCCCACTAATACTAGATATAAAAGTTGTTTCAATAAGTATTTCCAGCAAAACAAAACCACTCGTTCCCTTGCACTTTTCCTCCCATACCATTAAAGTATATATTGGTTGAAGTTTATACTGGCATTCAACCTTATAAAAGAAATTACACTTTTTAATTTTGGGAATATGTTTTCCCTAAAAGAAAGGGTTTAGATATAAGATGAAAGATAATTTTTGGCATGAGTTGCCGCGTCCGTTTTTTATTTTGGCACCGATGGAAGCTGTGACGGATGTCGTTTTTCGCCATGTTGTGACCGAAGCAGCACGACCTGACGTATTTTTTACAGAGTTTACGAATACGGAAAGCTACTGCCATCCGAAAGGGAAAGATAGCGTAAAAGGACGTTTGACGTTTACAGATGATGAACAGCCAATCGTTGCGCACATTTGGGGAGACAAGCCTGAATACTTCCGTCAAATGAGTATTGGCATGGCCGAAATGGGCTTTCGCGGCATTGATATTAATATGGGCTGTCCTGTGCAGAATGTTGCAGGAAACGGAAAAGGTTCTGGTCTGATTCGCCGTCCAGATACTGCGGCTGAGATTATCCAGGCAGCCAAAGCTGGAGGGCTTCCAGTAAGCGTAAAGACTCGTCTTGGCTATACGCAAGTTGATGAGTGGTACGACTGGCTGAAGCACATTTTAGAACAGGATATCGTGAACCTTTCTATTCACCTTCGTACAAAAAAAGAAATGAGCGATGTTGACGCGCACTGGGAGTTAATTCCGGAGATCAAGAAGCTTCGTGACGAAATTGCGCCTCATACGCTACTAACAATTAACGGTGATATTCCTGACCGCCAGAAAGGTCTTGAACTTGCGGAGAAGTACGGTATTGATGGAATCATGATTGGACGCGGAATTTTCCATAATCCGTTTGCGTTTGAAAAAGAAAAGAAAGAGCACACAAGCGAAGAGCTATTAGAACTTCTTCGCCTGCAGCTAGATCTTCATGATAAGTATTCTGAAGAATTAGAGCCGCGCCCTTTCAAACCGCTTCGACGCTTTTTCAAAATTTACGTTCGCGGATTCCGCGGTGCAAGTGAATTAAGAAATCTACTCATGAGCACGGAAACAACTGACGAAGTGCGTGCGTTGCTTGATGAGTTTAAAGACAGAGCTGGAGTGAAAGAAGACGAAGGTTTTTCTGTTTCTTAAATAAGATCTCGTTTGCTTAAACTCAATTGTTCTAACATTTTATCGGAGAGAAGAACCTCTTGTTCTTTTTTATAGACGTATGCTATTTATCCACATATGATAAAAGCTGAGGCAGAAGGTTTTACATTTCCTTCTGCCTCAGCTTTTAATGAAAAAATATCCACACGATCTATTTATGATAAGGTTCATTTCGAATAATACGAAAAGCTCGGTAAATCTGTTCTACTAATACTAGGCGCATAAGCTGATGAGGAAACGTCATCTTTGAAAAAGAAAGCGCTGCGTTTGAGCGTTTCATTACTTCGCTGCTTAAACCAAGCGACCCGCCAATGACAAACGCTATTTTGCTTTTTCCGTAGGTAGCTAATGAATCAATTTCTTTTGCGAGTTCCTCGGAAGACTTTTGTTTTCCGTTAATAGCTAATGCGATCACATAAGTATCGTCTGAGATTTTCGCTAAGATGCGCTCTCCTTCTTTTTGTTTTACCTGTTCCATTTCAGATTCACTTAAGTTTTCTGGCGCTTTTTCATCTGCAAGCTCAATAATTTCCACTTTTGCATAGCTTGATAAACGCTTTAAATATTCTTGAATACCTTGTTTTAAGTATTTTTCTTTTAGCTTTCCAATGGTTATAATAGAGATATTCACAAGCTATTCTCCTCTCCTTTATCTCTTATCCACAGATATTATCCACATATCCACATGTTATATCCACATTTTGTATAAGAATATTAGTTCCCTACTACATATACAGCTTCATTTTCACAATATTCACAGCTTTTTTTGTCAGTGGAATTTTCTATTTTTTCAAAAACCGGCGCTAGCTCAATCTCATCTACCATTACATCCAGCGCTAGTTCTGTATGTTCTAAACAGCAATATATCTTCATGTATTTATCTTCCTTTCTCTATTCTTTTCATTAAAAAACCACAGGAGTTTATCCCCTGTGGATAACTTTATTTTACTTCATTTGACGCGTTAATTTTACTTCTGTGGATTTCTTTTTGCCATCGCGATAGAACGTTACGTTCATTTTATCGCCAATTTCTTTTTCAATATAGAGGTGTTTGCGAAGTGTCGCAATGTCCCTTACTTTGCTGTGATCTAACTCAACAATCACATCATATTCCTTTAATCCGGCTTTAGCGGCTGGCGAACCTGGCTCAACTTTTAGAACAGCGACTCCGTTTACTACGTCATGCGGTAACTTAAGGGTTTCTTTTAAATGATACCCTGATACCTCACTTAATGATAGTGTACTAACTCCAAGATACGGACGTCTGACTTCACCATATCGTTCTAAGTCATTAATAATAGGTCTAGCCATGTTGATTGGAATCGCAAGACCAATGCCTTCTACTGCTTCTTGAGCAATTTTCATGGAATTAATACCGATTAATTCACCATCAATATTAACAAGAGCACCCCCGCTATTACCAGGGTTAATGGCGGCATCTGTTTGAATAACTTCTGATTGCCAATCAGGATTTCCATCGCCATTCAAATCTTGAGGAATGACACGGTTAACCCCTGAGACAACTCCTTGTGTAACGGAGCCAGAAAATTGAAGGCCTAGCGGGTTTCCGATAGCAATCACTGGTTCACCAGCTTTAAGCTTATCAGAATTTCCGAAGGTAGCCACTTTTGTCACGTGGCCTGCGTCAATTTCAAGAACTGCTAAGTCCATTAAATCATCGCTGCCAAGAATTTTAGCCGATACCCTTGTACCGTTACTGAAGCTCACTTCAATTTCGTTAGCGCCTTTAATGACATGATAGTTTGTCACAATATAAGCTTTGTTGCCTTGTTTTTTGTAAATAACACCTGAGCCCGTCCCGGCATCAGTTCGTTCATCATTCCAAAAGCTTTCAGAGTTCTGAATGTTTACAACTCCTACAACTGCTGCATTGACTTCAGAAACAGCTTTTGTGACGGCCGTAGTGACGTCAAGAGATACTGACTTTTGAATGGTAGACCCTGTTTGTTCATCTCTATTTTCATCCGTCATCCATCCATCTGGTAAAATCCCGTTCCTCACCAAGGCTGGCATAAGAAGCAGTACAATAAGTGCACCTATAATTGCTCCAATCAGAGCAGAAGCGAAATATCCTCTGCGGCGTTTAGGCGGCCGACTATTTGGCTCTTGGCCTTCATCATAATGTTCCACACTATCACCGAACCCTTCATTTATCATCGTGAATGTCTGCATTCACGTACTAAATGAAGTTATTTTTCGCTTCCTTTCTAGAGACTATACATAAACAATATCAGTTGGTCTTTTTGGATCAGTATCACATAGGAGAATATTGTCCTCTCCATTGATGTCTTTCTGTTGTAACACTTGTGCAACCGACATGCGGGCAATTTCCTTCATGTTATTGTCTTGACTCAAATGCGCTAAGTAAATGCGTTTGGTTTGATCTCCAATCACATCTGCCATTGCAAGAGCCGCGTCTTCATTTGATACATGTCCCACGTCGCTTAGAATTCGTCTTTTAATGCTCCAAGGGTATCGCCCCATTCTCAGCATTTCAACGTCATGATTGCTTTCAAATACGTACATATCGCTATTTTTAATCGTACCTTTCATGCGGTCACTTACATAGCCGGTATCCGTAATAAGGGTTAATTTTTTAGATCCTTGATGAAAGACATAAAACATAGGCTCTGCAGCATCATGCGAAACGCCAAAAGACTCCACTTCCAATTGACCAAACGATTTCGTTTGGCCAATTTCAAAGTGAAACTTCTGTTCCGTATCAATGTTGCCGATCAAGCCATCCATTGCGTTCCACGTTTTTTCATTTGCGAAAATAGGGAGCTTATATTTACGTGCCAGAACACCTAGTCCTTTAATATGGTCACTATGTTCATGAGTCACTAAAATTCCTGATAAATCCGGGATATTGCGATTTACTTGTTGAAATAGAGCTTCCATTTGTTTTCCGCTCAGCCCTGCATCAACTAGTAAGGAATGTTCTCCATCACTTACTAAAATCGCATTTCCTGTGCTCCCACTCGCTAGCACGCTGAAATGCAGGCTCATTTATCTCACTCCAAATACTTATTTATTTCCTTTTTTAATAATCTGCCCTTCAAAGGCATTTACAAAATAACTCGTATCTCCATTTACAACAATGTGCCAAGTTGGTGCTAAAACTTGAGAATTTAATAATGGCAGATCAAACGTATAGTATCCAAACTCTACGTCTGTCACTTTATCTTTCTTTTTCAATTCATCCTTCAAAAACAAATTTTCTAATGCTTTTAAAGGAGACAAAACATCCTGCTCATCATCCAACGTTTTCACAGAACCTAGCATCGTTTGTTCATATGAAACAATTTCACCTTTATCATTTAAATGAGCAATAATCATGCCATTTTCATTGTCATAGATTTTGTGCTTCTTATATCGTTGAAAGAATGTAACTGTTTTTTTCTCTTTATTAACGTTCCATAGCTCATAATCTTCACCCGAGAGCACATATCTTTTTAGAAATTGACTTAGCTTTGCTTTTGTATTTTTTTCAGGCACTGAAAAAGGTTTGTCTAATACGCTTCGAATTGTTTTTTCCTCAAGCAGCGCTGCTTTTTGTTCTTTAAGCTTTTTTAAATCTTCATCTTTAAACAGTTTGCTTTTAGCATTTAACGACGAAGCTTCCTTCACATCTACAGGTAAATGTTTATATTCAATGCCTTCACTCGTTAATTGTTCTTCAACGCTCGACTCCACAAATAGAGAGTACTGATCTTCTTGATGGGTTTTAAAAATCTGATAGCCTAAGTAAATATTAAGAATCAAGAAAGTGAAAATAAAGATGGTTTTTGTTCTATTCCAATCCATCGTTATCGCCTCCTTCGGTCGGCGGTGCAATTCGATACCACTTACTATTATAATAATAGAACCAAGAAGGAACGAGTTTGACAGAGTTAGAATTAAACTCAACCGTCTTTTCACCGGTTTTTGGCTGCTGGGAGACTTCTTCTAGCTGATAGCCTATTGAAATATCTTTTAACAGATTCGGGTCAAAGTTTTGGTGTTTTTCAATTAATTGAATCACTTTTTGAGATGACTGCAGCTTTTCTACACTCGAATCCTGTACTCTCACAAAACGATAAAGAGGACGACGGTAATTTAAAATCTCCGCATTTCCCCATCTTTGATATATTTCAGTCATTCCCTGATTGCTGTACACGGGATAGTTATCTTTATAATAACGATAGCTAATTTCTTTTGTAATACGATTCCAGCTGTTGAACCTGTAATTAGATTCCGTCCAGCCGCCGTGGTCATTAACGAAGCTAAAGCTGCGGTTTATTAAATTATAATCTTCCATTACTTCGGTCGTGGAATTTACAAGATTCACATATTCCATCACATCTGTCTTCGTATTAACATTAATCACTTTTGTACCTTCGGTGTAGACATCTCGGTTTGTAGACGTTTCTTTCCGTGCATAGTCTGGGTTGTTAAAAAGCGCTTCCTTATATTTTTCAATATCTAAATGCCTCATGCTCGTATAGTAGACTTCACTATTCATCGTGATATTGTTTTCCGGAAGGAAGATATACCGATTTTTGTTTTCTTTATATACAAAGCTCGGGGCATACGTACGTTTCATCTTATCTTCTAATTCTTTGATATCATCTTTGGCCAAATTCTTGACTGTAACCGAATAAATCTTTTTTTGCTCATAATTCACAAGATACACACTCACGAAAAAGGAAGGTGTACGCTTAATTTTAATGAGTACACGGTCAAATGTTTGATTAGGCAAAGACGTTTGAGAAAATGAAAAAAGCTGTTGAAATGTTTTCAAAGGCAGCGCGTCTGGATACAACACTTCAATAGAATTACTTCCATGGACATAATTTAAAAATCCATCAGGAGAAATAGCATCCGAAACGTCCGTCACATTCGAAAATTTCCACTTTTTCATTTCATTTACCCATTTGTTTACATCATCTTCGTCGTGAGACATGTAGTGATTATCGTTTCGATGATAGAGAACTTCTGTTGGAAGAATATGATCTTCTATTTTACTTTTTGAACTGACTTCAACTTCCTGCAAATGTTGATTTTTTGAAATGACCTTATAAGAAGGCTGATACGTCCATATATGATACGTCATAATTAAACTGGAAGCGACGAGAACAACTAAGATGGCCGTTTTGATATGTTCATACCTCATTCCCATTCGTCATCATTCTCACTTTCAATCGGAAGAGTAAAGTAAATCGTTGTTCCTTTTCCTTCCTGACTATCTGCCCAAATACGTCCATCATGTGCTTCAATAATTTCCTTGGCAATAGCAAGCCCTAATCCTGTTCCGCCTAATTTACGCGTTCGTGCTTTGTCTACACGATAGAAGCGTTCGAAAATTTTAGCTAAATTTGATTTTGGAATTCCCATACCTTGGTCTTTAATGCTCACAACAATTTCATGCGTATGCTGAGCAATTGAAAATGTAATGGTTCCGCCTTCAGGTGAATATTTTATTGCATTGGAAATAATGTTATCTAATACTTGTGTAATTTTATCTTGATCGATAGCGACATAGATTGCTTCATTTGGCAAGTCGCGCACGAACGAAATACCTTGTTCAATTGTCATTTCAAAGCGATCAATGATGTAATGATAGAACTTCACAAAATTGATTGGGTCACGACTAAATCGGTAGTCTTGGCTATCTAGCTTAGATAATTGAAGCAAGTCGTTAACGAGACGAATCATTCGTTCTGTTTCCGTTTGCGTTACATTTAAAAATGTTGGAGCTAAGTCCTTATCTTGCCATGCTCCTTCTGCAAGCGCATCTAAATAACTGCGCATCGTTGTTAACGGCGTACGCAATTCATGTGAAACATTCGCTACGAATTCTCGGCGATCTTGATCAATTTTCTCCTGCTCTGTAATATCATGCAAGACAATGATAATCCCGTTAATAAAACCGGTCTCTTTTTGAATAGCGGAAATGGTAGCTCTTAAAATAAAGGGATCCGATTTTGTACTAAAGTCCAAAATTAATGACTCTTGATTAGCGAGCAAGCTTTCAAACGTATGCGTTTCTTCAAGATCTAGTAGGGAAACAACTGGATCAGACAAAACCGTTTCACGTGAAACATTTAGCATAGCGGCAGCTGGATCATTAATTAAAATTACTCTTCCTTTTCGATCCGTCGCAATAACGCCGTCCGTCATATGAGCTAATACCGAACTAAGCTTACGGCGCTCCCCTTCTGTAGTTGCCTGTGCTTCTTGAAGCTTTCTTGTTAAGTTGTTGAATGTGAGAGCTAGCTGACCAATCTCATCATACCCGTATACCTTAGCTTTTCTCGTAAAATTTCCTTTGGCCATCTCAAGTGCTTGTTTTCTCATTTCAGACATTGGACGAGTAATCGTCTGAGCTAAAAACACGCCTAAAATAGCTGTAATAAAAAGAGCAATCACCGTACCTGCTTTAAAGATCTGATTGATATTACTCATTTGATCGTAAACAGGCTCCATGGAAGCTGTTAAGTAAATCGCACCTAAGATTTCTTCGCTAGACTGAACTTTTCCATTTTTATTAGTTGAATTTGATTGACTGGCACCTACTTTATCCTGTAAACGAATAGGCTGTATCATAACTCTGATTCGCTGTCCGCTTTGATCAACAAATACGTTATCAGAGTTCGTTCCTGCTAACAACGCATTTGTAATCGCTAAATCATTAGTCTTTTTACCTATGATCTGTTGAGGATTTGAGTTCGATGTAGCAATGATTCTTCTATTTTGGTCAATGACTCTTACTTCAGAGATGTCATTCATATCATTTGAAGCTAAATTGGGTCTTGAAGCAAAATCTCGTAAAATAGTCTTTAAGTCTTCCTCAAGAGTGGGTGAATCATCATCACGATTTTTCACCATTTCTTGTCCAATATTATACGTCAGCAAGTCTGTCCGCTCTTGAAGAGACGTTCGAAAGTTGTTAACTAATTCTTTTTCTAATTGTCGTGCAAAATAGACCCCAATAATTTGCATCGCAATTAAAATGAGCAGCACATAAATCAATACAAACTTTAAATGAATAGATTGCAGGAGCCTTACTTTCTTCATCTAAAATTACTCCTGCTCTGGGCTGCGTAAATAATAGCCTACTCCACGTCTTGTTACAATCCACATTGGATGGCTTGGATTATCTTCAATTTTTTCACGTAATCTTCGAACTGTTACATCTACCGTACGCACATCACCAAAATAGTCATAACCCCATACAGTTTGAAGCAAGTGTTCACGCGTCATGACTTGTCCAATGTGCTTCGCTAAATAATGCAGCAGCTCAAATTCACGGTGAGTCAGTTCAATCGTTTCTCCGCGCTTAGACACGATATAAGCATCTGGGTGAATAACAAGTGCTCCAATCGTAATTTCATTCGTTTCGCTTTCTTCCGTTGGAACAGCTACCTGCTGATGTCTACGTAAATTAGCTTTTACACGTGCTAATAATTCACGCGTACTAAACGGCTTAGTTACATAATCATCTGCACCTAATTCTAGACCTAAAACTTTGTCAATTTCAGAGTCTTTTGCTGTTAACATGATAATTGGCATATCATATTTTTTACGCACTTCTCGGCAAACTTCCATTCCATCTTTCTGAGGAAGCATAATATCTAATAAAATCATTTCAGGCTGTACTTCTTCCACTTTTTCAAGTGCTTCTACGCCATCATAAGCACAAAATACTTCGTAACCTTCTTTTTGCAAATTAAACTTTAAAATATCTGCAATCGGCTTTTCGTCATCTACGACTAAAATACGTTTATCCATGATCATCGTTCTCCTTTATTAGTTGAAGCAAAATATAAAAGATAGTATTCATACTGTTTGAATACCGTAGTTTTATTATACTTGATAACCCTTGAAACGTCACAAGTTCATCCTCTACTATACATGAAGATATATGATTTTCAACCATCTCTAAATACAAAAGTAATATATTACCACAAAAGAGACCCAAAGCAAATAACGTTTTCTTTTAAATGTAAATAAAAGAAAAAAGCATGACTTTAAATAAAGTCATGCTTTTTGATGGCTCGGGACGGAATCGAACCGCCGACACAAGGATTTTCAGTCCTTTGCTCTACCAACTGAGCTACCGAGCCAAAATGGCGGTCCCGACGGGAATCGAACCCGCGATCTCCTGCGTGACAGGCAGGCATGTTAACCGCTACACCACGGGACCTCAGTCTATATGCTATTATTAAAAATATTAAAAATGACCCGTACGGGATTCGAACCCGTGTTACCGCCGTGAAAGGGCGGTGTCTTAACCGCTTGACCAACGGGCCACGTTGTAACAAAAGTGAGCCATGAAGGACTCGAACCTTCGACCCTCTGATTAAAAGTCAGATGCTCTACCAACTGAGCTAATGGCTCATGTTATATCTCTTAGCGACGCTTATTATAATAACATGATATTTCATATGAATGCAATAGTTTTTTAAAAACTTTCTTTTTATTATTAAGCTTTTTTTAAAAATCTTGTTAACAAAGCACCAATTATAAATAAAAAAGGTTAGCTCACGAGGAGCTAACCTTTTTTATTTAGCTATATACACCACGTAATACATTTGTTTGTGTACGATCTGGACCTACAGAGAAAATAGATAAAGGAATACCTGTTAATTGAGACACGCGCTCTAAGTAGTGGCGAGCGTTATCAGGTAACTCATCTAATGTTTTCACACCCGTAATATCTTCTGTCCAACCTGGAAGCTCTTCATATACAGGTTCGCATTCTGCAAGTGTTTTTAAGCTAGCAGGGAATTCTTCCATAACTTCCCCTTTATAACGGTAAGCTACGCAAATCTTTAATGTCTCAATTCCCGTTAATACATCAATTGAGTTTAAAGATAAATCTGTGATTCCGCTAACGCGGCGAGCATGACGTACAACTACACTGTCGAACCAACCTACACGGCGAGGACGACCAGTTGTTGTACCATATTCACGTCCTACTTCACGGATTTGATCACCGATTTCGTTTGTTAATTCAGTTGGGAAAGGACCGTCACCAACACGAGTTGTATACGCTTTTGATACACCTACAACGTGTTTGATTTTAGATGGACCTACACCAGAACCAATTGTTACTCCACCCGCTACTGGGTTTGAAGATGTAACAAATGGATATGTTCCTTGGTCGATATCTAACATAACACCTTGTGCGCCTTCAAATAGTACACGACGTCCTTCGTCTAACGCATCATTTAATACTACTGATGTATCAACAACATATTTTGCAACTTGTTGACCATACTCATAGTACTCATCTAAAATTTCTTCTAATGTAAAGCCTTCTACTTCATACATTTTTTCAAGAAGGCGGTTCTTTTCAGCTAAGTTTTGTGTTAATTTTGTTTCAAATACTTCACGGTCTAGTAAATCGGCAATTCGAATACCAACACGTGCTGCTTTATCCATATAAGCTGGTCCAATACCTTTTTTCGTTGTACCAATCTTATTTTCACCTTTACGTTCTTCTTCAACTTCATCTAATTTTAAATGATATGGAAGAATCACATGAGCTCGGTTACTAATACGTAAGTTTTCTGTTGTTACACCGCGATCATGTAAGTATTTTAATTCTTGAACAAGCGCTTTTGGATCGACAACCATACCGTTTCCAATTACACATGTTTTGTCATTATAAAAAATACCTGAAGGAATTAAATGTAACTTATAAGTTTCACCATTAAACTTAATTGTGTGACCTGCATTGTTCCCACCTTGGTAACGTGCAATCACTTCTGCATTTTCTGATAGGAAGTCTGTAATCTTCCCTTTTCCTTCATCTCCCCATTGTGTTCCTACTACAACGACTGAAGACATATCTTAAGCACCTCCGCTTAGTAAGCAACAGCTCACTACGACATAATTTAACCATGGATAAGTGTATCAATTTATCACGCTAAAGTCAATTAAATCCGAACGATTTAACAAAAGTTATTACAAATATATCGTATTTTGCGGAACGAATGCGATAACAATAAAATAAAACCTCTCATATTGAGAGGTTTTATGCACCAGGCGGCACTCCTGCATCATCAAAGCGCCGCTCGAGATTAACGAATTTATTGTACTCTTTTACAAAGGCAAGCTGTACGGTTCCAACTGGACCGTTACGCTGCTTGGCTATAATAATCTCGATAATATTTTGATTTTCTGTATCTTTTTCATAATAGTCTTCACGATATAAGAAAGCTACGATATCGGCATCCTGCTCAATACTTCCGGATTCACGGATATCAGACATCATCGGTCGCTTATCTTGTCTCTGCTCTACTCCACGGGAAAGCTGTGATAAGGCGATAACAGGAACTTCTAATTCACGAGCTAAAGATTTTAACGCACGCGAAATTTCAGATACTTCCTGCTGTCGGTTTTCTCCGCTTCGTCCATTACCTTGAATAAGCTGTAAGTAGTCAATTAAAATCATCCCAAGTCCGCCTTCTTGTTTCAAGCGACGACACTTAGAACGAATTTCACCTACTCGAATACCCGGTGTATCATCAATATAAATCCCTGCATTGGACAAAGATCCCATTGCCATCGTAAGCTTTCCCCAGTCATCAGCTGTAAGCGAGCCTGTACGCAGCCTTTGTGCATCAATATTTCCTTCGGCACACAGCATCCTCATAACAAGCTGCTGAGCACCCATCTCTAAACTGAAGATTGCTACGTTCTCATCCGTTTTCGTTGCAACGTTTTGCGCAATATTTAAGGCAAAAGCCGTTTTACCTACCGATGGACGGGCCGCTACAATGATTAAATCATTTCGTTGGAACCCTGCTGTCATTCTATCTAAATCACTAAACCCGGTTGGGATACCTGTAATGTCACCTTTTCGATTGTGAAGAACTTCGATATCATCATACGTTTGTACAAGTACATCTTTGATATTTTGAAACACACCGCTGTTTTTACGCTGTGCTACTTCTAAAATGTTTTTTTCCGCTTCATTTAATAAAACTTCTACTTCGTCTTCCCTTGCATATCCTTCTGAAGCAATATGCGTTGCAGTACGAATTAGACGGCGTAAAATCGACTTTTCTTCTACGATTTTACCGTAATACTCTACGTTTGCAGCCGTTGGAACAGAGTTAGCTAAATCACTTAAATACGATACGCCGCCAACTTCTTCTAAGATTTTTTGATCAGCTAATTCAGACGTTACCGTTACCAAATCAACCGGTTCACCTTGGTCAGAAAGTTTCAGCATACATGTAAAGATTTTCTGGTGCGATGCCCGGTAAAAATCTTCAGGTATCAGCAGTTCAGATGCTAAGGTTAAAGAAGAAGGCTCTAAGAAAATGGCCCCTAATAGCGCTTGCTCTGCTTCAATATTCTGAGGCGGAAGACGATCAGCAAAAAGATCACTCATATTTCTATGCCCCTCTTATATTCTTTCGTATTTTCTTTCATCATAAATGTTGGCGCGAACAAATACAAGTCCGCGCCAACCCTTTATATTATTTACCTATTTTTCAATCGTACGTTTATTTTTGTTCAGTCACGTGTACCTTTACCGTAGCCGTTACTTCCGGATGTAATTTAACCGGTACATTTGTGTAGCCTAATGCGCGAATTGCATCATTTAATTCAATTTTACGCTTGTCTACTTTAATTTTGTGCTTTTTCTTTAATTCTTCAGCAATTTGTTTGCTTGTGATAGAACCGAATAAACGGCCACCTTCACCAGATTTTGCTGTTAATTCAACTGTTAGTTCTTCAAGAGTTGCTTTTAACTCTTTGTTTGCTTGAAGTTCTGCAGCTGCATCTTTTTGCTCTCTATTTTTTTGTGCTTCTAATACTTTCACATTACCGCCTGTAGCTTCAACGGCATAACCATTTTTTAACAAGAAGTTATGTGCATAACCGTCTGAAACATTTTTCACTTCACCTTTTTTGCCTTTTCCTTTTACATCTTTTAAGAAAATTACTTTCATGATTTTTTACCTCCATCTAAGTACTCATCAATTGCTTGTTTAAGCCGTTCTTCAGCTTCATCCAAACTAATGTCTTGAAGCTGAGTAGCAGCATTCGTTAAATGGCCTCCGCCTTGGAGACTTTCCATAATAACTTGTACATTGATATCTCCAAGCGATCTCGCACTAATGCCAATTAGATTATCCCGTCGCTTAGAAATAACAAACGAAGCAACCACTCCGCTGATTGAAAGCAGCGTATCTGCAGCCTGCGCAATTAACACTTGATCATACATTTTGTTTGGTTCAGCTCGTGAAATGGCAATACCTGCTGTATAAATCTCTGCATGTTCAATAAAGCGTGCTCGCTGTACATATTGCGTGATATCTTCTTTTAAAAACTTTTGAACAAGAACCGTATCTGCGCCTTGAGAACGTAAAAAGGACGCTGCATCAAACGTACGAGATCCCGTGCGTAATGTAAAGCTTTTTGTATCGACAATAATACCGGCTAAAAGTGCTGTTGCTTCTAGCATATCAATTTTAAATCGTTTTGGCTGGTATTCAAGAAGCTCAGTAACGAGTTCTGCTGTCGAGGAAGCATATGGCTCCATATAGACAA
The DNA here is from genome assembly GCF_056400385.1 of Priestia sp. P5_B4. NCBI lineage: Bacteria > Bacillati > Bacillota > Bacilli > Caryophanales > Bacillaceae > Priestia > Priestia sp. P5_B4. The sequence continues at coordinate 14,518 of NZ_JBFULJ010000022.1, read as the reverse complement.
GAAGAGGATCTTCGATAAAGTCTTCTCCTCGTCTATGATGATCAATGACCACGACGTTTTCAATACGATTTAATAACCTTTCTTCAATAACGAGCGACGGCTTATGCGTATCTACTACTACTAAAAGAGTATCATCACTCACAAGATTTAAGGCTTCTTCAGGCGTAATAAATCGTTCCCACAGGCCTTCTTTCTTTTTAATCTCTTCTAGCATCCGCTGAACACCTGTATCAATATGATCAGGATCTAATACGATAAAACCGTCTTTCTGATTGACTTGCGCTACTTTTAATATCCCAATAGCAGCGCCTACAGCATCCATATCCGGATACTTATGACCCATGATAATCACTTTTCCACTCTCTGTAATGAGCTCTTTTAACGCGTGAGAAATAACTCTTGCACGCACGCGCGTCCGTTTTTCCATTGGGTTTGTCTTACCCCCAAAGAATTTTACTTTTCCATTCGGCTGTTTAATCGCTACTTGATCTCCACCTCGACCTAAAGCCAAATCCAAACTAGATTGAGCTAAAGCACCCAGCTCAGGTAAATCAGCAGAACCAGCTCCGATACCAATGCTCAATGTAAGCGGTATATTTTGTTTAGACGTCTCTTCACGAACTTGGTCTAAGATAGAAAATTTGCTTCGCTCTAAATGAATTAAGATTTGTTCATTCATAATCGCAATAAATTTCTCGGAAGACGTACGTTTAATAAAAATACCGTATTCTTGAGCCCAACTATTTAACATAGAGGTTACTTGGCTATTCAAGTTACTTTTAACTTGATCATCCATTCCTTGCGTTAGTTCATCATAATTATCTAAAAAGATAATACCTAAACTTGTTCGTTCTTCTTCATACAATTTTTCGATTTCTATTTGCTCTGTAATATCAAAGAAGTACAGTAAGCGCTCGTCTCGTTTAATCACCACTTTAAATTTCCGATCATGCAACGTGACAACTTCTGTTTCCACTTCTTGTTTGATCAGTGGAATAATACTTTCGGCTACATCGTATAATGATCTTCCCACTAGTGTGTCTTCACCGAGACAAGATGCTAGAAAAGGATTCGTCCATTCAATTTGATATTCATCATTAAACAGCATAATCCCAATCGGCATTTCCATTAATGCCTCTTCGCCTACTTTTTTCAGCCGATGAGACAGCATTGAAATATAGGTTTCAAACTCATCGGACAGCATTCGCTCCATTCTCATGTATAGAAAAAGACAGGCTAATAGTAATATAAAGCCTATCATTCCTATGATCCAATTATGATAGGTCACGATACCTACTAAAATCAGAGCTATACTATACAATGAGTAAAATGGATAGCGAATGACGTTCTTTTTTGTAAAGACAGGCATCCATTTCAGCTCCTACTTTTTTAAGTTCCACAATATCTACTTTTTTGTGTCTAATTGTTTTCTTAAATTAAATCCTAAATCAATTATACCTAAGATGCGCACAATTTGAAGGATAATTGGAATAATTAATGCTAAAATTGTTACAACAATTGGAATTGCTTTGGCATACCCTTTTTGATGTGAGAAATAGAAAATAAAAGAAATCCCTTGTAACACTACTAGCATTTGCAGTCCCATCACGATGTTGATAATAGCTACGTACATAAATGTACCTTGTTCAATATTAAAAGATGGGAAGGATAAGATTAATGCAATCAAATAATACCATAGAATACTTTTAGGAAGTTTGAATTCACGAAAAGGCGGGAATGCTTCCACCTCATAACCTGTTCTTTTAAGAATAGGCGTAGCAATAAGCTGAGAGAAAAAGGCCAGAATAACTCCACCTATAACAATTAATAGAGGCAATAGATTTTTAAACATATCAAATGCATCTCTCATTTGGTCAATTTGAGATTCCTTCACGTCTTGTCCTAAACTTTTCATCATTTCAATACTTTGATTAATTGATTGATCTAAAGCATTATTTATTTGCTCCATTAAATTAACATTAAAAATGACATTTGCTCCTACAAACAATAAAAGTAAACCTAAACTAAATGCAACCGTTCCGCCTAGTAAAATGGTATACCTTTTTTGTTTTTGTCGGTAAAGCATTCCTATTGCTAATCCACCAATACCAAATACAAATGTAAAAGGAAGAGTCAGCACATTTCCAAATAACAAAGTCAATAACAACCCTACTACTAAAAATAATATTGCCTTTTTCCACCCATGACGAACGGTATACACAATAAATGGTACAGCCAGCGCTAGTTGAAAAATGGTTCCCACAACAGGTATGTATAGTGAAAAAAGCAACAGCGCCACAAACAGCGCTAAAAGAGCTGCTCCTTCTGTAATATATCGAATTCCTTTCACAACTTCACCTCGTTGATATAGACTATTATTTATTTTATCGATTCAATTCATAAGAAGCAACTATTTGACAAAAGAGCACCTATGTAATGTAAAAAGAGGCAGTAAGGGAATCCTTACTGCCTCTTTTTATACCGTTCATTATTCACCAGAAACATATGGTAATAATGCCATTTGACGAGCGCGTTTGATAGCGATCGTTAATTTACGTTGGTATTTAGCGCTTGTTCCAGTTACACGACGAGGTAAAATTTTACCACGCTCTGAAACGAATTTTTTAAGCATATCTACATCTTTGTAATCGATGTGAGTGATGCCGTTTGCTGTGAAGAAACAAACTTTACGACGTCTGTTGCGTCCACCTTTACGTCCACCTGCCATTTTGATACGCCTCCTTCCGCTTAAAAGTTTCTATAAAATTTTATACTCCGGATAATCTACTGCGAATTAAAACGGTAAATCGTCATCTGAAATGTCAATTGTCTCGCCATTATTTGCAAATGGATCATCATCAACGCGAGTATAACCTTGATTACCTGAGTTACGGTTCTGATTATCTCCAAATGGARAGCCTTGTCCAGATCCTCCAGTGTTAGCAAAGTTACTGCGTTGCGTATCCCCACCGCCACTTTTCGGCTCTAAAAATTGCACACTTTCCGCTACAACTTCCGTTACGTATACGCGACGACCGTCTTGTCCTTCGTAACTGCGAGATTGTAGTCGACCATCAACACCAGCTAAACTTCCTTTTTTAAGGAAATTGGCTGCATTTTCAGCCTGACGACGCCATACAACACAGTTGATGAAGTCAGCTTCACGTTCACCTTGCTGATTTGTAAATGTGCGGTTTACCGCTAAAGTGAATGTTGCAACCGCTGCTCCACTCGGGGTATAACGTAATTCAGGATCTTTGGTTAAGCGTCCTACGAGAATTACGCGATTCATCATCAGAACCACTCCTTAAGGAAATAAAACCCAATTTATTTAAACGTTTAATTATGCTTCTTGTTTAACAACGATATGACGGATAATGTCTTCGTTGATTTTCGCAAGACGATCAAATTCAGAAACTGCTTCTGAATTAGCCGCCACGTCAAGAATCATGTAGTAACCGTCACGGAAATCATTGATTTCGTATGCTAAACGACGTTTACCCCATTCTTTAACATTTGCGATTTCAGCACCATTATCAGTTAATACGCCGTTAAAGCGCTCAACTAATGCTTTCTTTGCTTCGTCATCAATGCTTGGACGGATGATGTACATTACTTCATACTTTCTCATCACTGTCACCTCCTTTTGGTCTAACGGCCCGAAACGGGCAAGGAGCAATAAAATATTACTCACGAATTAAAATTATAGCACACTACCATAGGCAAAGCAATACGCATTGCGGGCTGTTTCGTAAATATATGCTAATATTTTAGCCAACGACAAAAGCCGAAAGAAGATATCTCCTTTCGGCTTTTAATCTTATACGTTAAAGCGGAAATGCATAACGTCTCCGTCTTTTACGATGTATTCTTTTCCTTCTAAACGTACTTTTCCAGCTTCACGAGCTGCTCCCATTGTTTTGGCAGCTAATAAATCCTCATATGACACCGTTTCTGCGCGAATAAATCCGCGTTCAAAATCTGTATGAATAATACCTGCACACTCAGGAGCTTTCATACCTTGTGTAAACGTCCATGCGCGTACTTCTTGCTCACCAGCTGTAAAGTACGTAGCTAATCCAAGTAAGTCGTACGCTGCACGTACAAGCTGATCTAGACCTGACTGTTCGATGCCTAGTTCTTCAAGGAACATTGCTTTTTCTTCTCCTTCAAGCTCAGCAATTTCAGATTCAATGCGTGCACAAACAACAATCACTTCTGCACCTTCACTTGCCGCATACTCGCGCACTTTTGCTACATATTCGTTAGCAGATGCATCCGCTACTTCATCTTCAGAAACGTTTGCTACATAAAGAATAGGTTTGATCGTTAGCAAATGAAATTGTTTTACTAGTTTCATTTGCTCTTCTGTAAATGATACAGCACGARCTGGCTGATCACTTTCAAATGCATTCTTTAGTTTCTCTAAAATTTCGTATTCATACATTGCTTCTTTATCTTTTTGTTTAGCCATCTTTTGAACACGGCCAATACGCTTCTCTACCGTTTCTAAATCTGCTAAAATCAACTCTAAATTAATTGTTTCAATATCTGAAATAGGATCTACTTTTCCTGAAACGTGTGTGATGTTTTCATCTTCAAAACAACGCACAACGTGACAAATCGCATCTACTTCTCGAATATGAGATAAGAATTTATTTCCCAGTCCTTCACCTTTACTAGCACCCTTTACGATTCCAGCGATATCTGTGAATTCAAATGCTGTTGGAATTGTTTTTTTAGGTTTTACAAGCTCTGTAAGTTTTTGAAGACGATGATCAGGTACTTCTACAATACCTACGTTAGGATCAATCGTACAGAAAGGATAGTTCGCAGATTCTGCGCCCGCTTGTGTAATTGCATTAAATAATGTTGATTTCCCAACGTTCGGAAGACCAACAATTCCAGCTGTTAAAGCCATATATTTATTCACTCCTCTTTATATATCCGAAACAAGTTAACCTGTCACAATTATAGTGAGTCAACTTTTGAAATACAAGTTTAATAAAGAACCTTTAGTAACACCGCTTTAAGATGCTTCATTTTGTCCCATCTTACAGTATAAGGCATAAACATAGAAAATGCATGAGGTTATTCCTCATGCTTTACAAGAATTTTTTTCATTTTACGTGCAAAATCACGTCTTGGAATCATTACGCTATGGCCGCAGCCTTCACATTTAATGCGGATATCCATTCCCATTCGAATGATTTTCCATTCATTTGTACCGCAAGGATGAGGTTTTTTCATTTCCACAACGTCATTTAAACCAAATTCTTTTTCCGTCATCAACTCTCTCCTCCTTATTTCCCTTTCAACGTCGACGAATGCTGTGCTTCTTCTGTACGATTATACATAACCATACGAGGAAATGGAACTTCAATGCCATGTTCATTTAGCCTTGTACGCACTTCTTTACGAATCATACGAGAAATATGGAAATGTCTCATTGGTTTTACTTCGCTTGTAATCCTCATTGTGACTTCAGTTGCATGGATATTTTGAACCCCCAGCAATTCAGGCGTTTTAACCATATCTTCATAGCGGCTTGGTAATTCTTCTAGCAGCTCTAAAATCACTTTTTCTGCTTTTTGTATGTTTTCTTCATAAGAAATGCTTACATCAACAAAAGCTACGCTGTTATGTAACGAAAAATTAGTGACCTCCACAATACTGCCATTGGGCAAGATATTAATCTCGCCTGTCCAACTCTTAATCTTTGTTGTTCGCAGACCGATTTCTTCTACAGTTCCCTCAAATGTTCCTACTCGAACATAATCCCCAACGGAGAACTGATCTTCAAAGATAATAAAAAATCCCGTAATGATGTCTTTCACTAAGTTTTGAGCACCAAACCCTACCGCGAGCCCTACGATTCCAGCCCCCGCTAGCAATCCTCTAACATCTACCGATAATGTTTCTAAAATCATAACTCCCGCAACGAAATAAATAGCATAAGAAAAAACATTCTGAAGCAAACGGACCATCGTAGCTTCTCGTCGCTCAGAAATACGCAAAGGGCTATTTGTGCGAACCTCTACAAATTTATTTAACGCTTGCTTCCCAATTCGAATTAAAAACATGGAAATAAGCAGAATCAACAGAATTTTTATGAAGCCTTCTCCAATATGTGCCCACGTTTCTTCTTGAAAAAATGGCTCAAATACGTTCTTAAAAACTGACTTCAACGAATTCATACTACATGTAGCTCCTATCGTAACATACTCTACATACGAGAAAGTTTTAATCTATTGTAGCAAGTTTCTACGAACTTTTGTAGCGATTTCGAAATGGATACAATAGAACGGCTGTTACTAAAAATAAATTGACGATTCCATACATTGGATACAAAACAGCAATCAAAGTAGAAAAACCTAACTTTGTAAAGGGAATCATTAAAAGTAGCCAGCAGGCTGCCAGTTTCCAAAGAGATTGCACTCTTTCAGTATGAAAACGCGCGGTCAGTCCTAAGATTCCCGATACGGCTGTTGTATAAATTGCAATGAGCAAAACAATGCTCATCAAAAACAGCATCGTATAAGGAAAGTCTTTCAGAATAGCGAATAATGGAATTTCATAAGAAGAAAGAAGGCCTGAAACTTGAATAAGCGATTCATTATAAATAAAGGAGAGCCCTCCTAATAAAAAACCACTGCCAACACTTGCAATATAAATCTCTTTTTTGCTTTTAATTTCCTTTCCAATTGTAGATAATACCGCGACAAGAGGAAGAATATTTAAAGCCGTAAAGGTAAAAGCAGCAGGCCAATTATGCTGAAGATGCCAATCAGTTACTCCAGGATGACGTAAAACAAATGTAAGAAGTACGCCAGCTAGTCCAATCATTAAAATTGGCATAACGAAAGAATTGATAGAAAGAAGCCCATTTAATCCTCTTGAAAAAACAAAGACGATAAACGCACTAAGAGCGCCAATTCCCCACCAGTAAGGAACATGCCACATTTCCAATGTCGCCCCGCCGCCCGCGATCATAATCACCGTCGTCGTAAACAAATAAAAAACGATTAAAACATCGTAGGCTGCAGCCCATCTCTTTCCTATTAATTCAATTAGTACTGGATAAAATTGATTGGTTCGGTAGCGATAGCTGATTTGCATAATCACATTGCAAGAAATCGCAAAAATAATAGAAAATAGAAAAATAGCAAGTCCGCTTTCTTCGCCAAAGAACTGCCATAGCTCTCTCCCTGAAGCATACCCAGCGCCTATCATGGTTCCCATAATTAAGAATATCCATTTACATCCTGCTCTCCACATYGATTTTCCCCCAATCCATGAAATATATGTATAGAATCTTCAAAATCTTCGTATACTGTTACTATTATGTATAAGGAGTGGACCCTATGAATTTAAAATCTCCCTTCTTTGAGAAGACACAACATTCAACCCGCGTATTTCATGATGAAGAATCTGCTACAAAGAAGCTGAGTACACAGTTACTATCTTTACTTCCAGCACAGAAAGACAGACCAATTGTTTTTGTATGTATTGGAACGGACCGTTCAACTGGGGACTCATTGGGTCCATTAGTCGGAACGAAATTGAATGAAAAGAAGGTTTCGTCTTTTCACATTTTTGGAACGTTAGAAGAGCCTGTTCATGCTGTTAATTTGAAAGAAACGTTAAAACATATTCAAAAACTTTTCCCGAATCCTTTTATTATTGGAATTGATGCTTGTTTAGGTCGTATGAAAAGCGTAGGCTCTGCATCACTTGGAATAGGACCCGTTAAACCAGGAGCAGGAGTTAATAAAGAATTGCCGCCAGTCGGGGATATTCATATAACAGGGGTTGTCAACGTGAGCGGATTTATGGAGTTTTTCGTCTTGCAAAATACGAGGCTTCACCTCGTTATGTGCATTGCCGATTTAATCGCGAAAAGTATTGAGACTGCGCACAACGAACGAGAGAAAGAGTTTAATAATTCTTCGGTTTACCAACCTGTAAGACATTATAAACAATAAAAAAGGTTGTCCTAAAACTAGGACAACCTTTTTTATACAGAAGATTTGTTAGTCTGAGAAAGATCGTTAAATAATTCAAGAAGACGGTTTAAATCTTCTTTAGAGAAAAATTCGATTTCAATTTTTCCTTTTTTCTTGCTTTGCGTAATATGAACAGAGGTACCAAAACGCTCACGAAGCTGTGTTTCACTTTGTTTTATAAATAAATCTTTATCTTTTTTAGTTTTTGATGTTTCACGTGGAACGGCTTTATTTAAGTGGGCAATATAAGCCTCTAGCTGTCTAACATTCAATTGTTCCTTGCGTATTTTTTCAACGACTTTAGGTAGAAGAGCTTTATTTTTCAAACCGACTAGCGTACGGCCGTGGCCCATAGACAATTCATTAGTAGAAATGAGGGTTTGAATTTCCTCAGGCAACTGCAAGAGGCGAACATAGTTAGCAATATGAGGTCGGCTTTTTCCCAGTCGTGTAGCAAGTTGCTCCTGTGTCATATCGAGCTTATCCATAAGCAATTGATAAGCGGTTGCTTCTTCAATTGGCGTCAAATCTTCACGTTGTAAATTTTCTAACAAAGCTAGTTCCATCATTTGCTTTTCTGAAAAGTCTTTTATAATGACAGGAACAGTAGCAAGGTCGGCTTCTTTAGCAGCTCTAAATCGTCTTTCACCCGCTAAGATTTCATAGCCTTTAATGCTTTTGCGAGCTACAATAGGCTGTAAGATGCCATGATGTAAAATGGATTGCTTTAACTCATTAATTGCTTCTTTATTAAACGTTTTACGTGGTTGATAGGGGTTGGGTCTGAGTTCATGAATAGCAACTTCCTGAATTGAATCATCAGCCTGTGCATCTAAGCCTGAAAATAAGGCATTAATTCCTTTCCCTAATCCTTTCGCCATTATAAATCACTTCCTTTGCAAGTTCCGTATAAACTGCGGCCCCTCTAGATCTTGCATCATATAAGATAATTGGTTCACCATGACTAGGTGCTTCGCTCAAACGAACATTTCGAGGAATAATCGTTTGATAAACGCGATCCTGAAAGTACTTCTTCACTTCTGCTGTTACCTGAAGTCCTAAATTTGTGCGTGCATCAAGCATAGTCAGTAACACACCTTCGATACGCAGTTGATTATTCAAATGTTTTTGGACTAATCTAACGGTATTTAGCAGTTGACTTAACCCTTCAAGCGCATAATATTCACACTGTACAGGTATTAAAACAGAATCAGCTGCCGTTAACGCATTTAATGTCAGTAAACCAAGAGAAGGGGGACAATCAATAATAACATAATCAAAGTGATCTTTCACCGTTTCTAAAGCTCTCTTAAGTCGAACTTCACGTGAAATGGTGGACACTAATTCAATTTCTGCACCAGCTAATTGAATGGTCGCGGGAATGATTGATAAATTTCCGACGGCTGTTGAACGAACAACGTTCTTAGCTTCCATATCTTCCACGATTACATTATAAATACATTCATCTACATCTGCTTTATCTATGCCAACTCCACTCGTAGCGTTACCCTGGGGATCTCCGTCTACAAGTAGAACCTTTTTTCCTTGTTCAGCTAAACAAGCTCCTAAATTAACAGCGGTTGTTGTTTTTCCAACTCCGCCTTTTTGATTCGCAACTGCCACAATTTTCCCCATGTTGTCACCTACTTTCATTTCCATCCCATTTGTCCAGACAGTTTAATTGCTCATTGAATTTTCTGACGAAAAACTTTGATAAAAAAGCCTCATCAAAAAAGATGAGGGCTATTTCTTTATTTTTTCGGAATCTTAATAGTAAACTGAAAATACTCATCAAACTCTTCTTCTTCCGTGTTTAATGAAATACCGCTGTCACTAACCATTGTCAAGGATTGACGAATTGTATTCATTGCGATGCGCGTATCTTTACTAAACGCTTTTCTTTTTGCTTTTGGCTTTTTAACCTGCGTTTCCAACAATTTAACTACTCGATCTTCCGTTTGTTTTACATTTAATTGTTTTTCAATAATTTCAGCTAATACTTGAAGTTGTTTTTCTTGATTTTTGAGGGGAATGAGCGCTCTTGCATGTCGCTCTGTAATCAATTTTTGTTTGATTGCTTCTTGTATTTCAACAGGAAGCTTTAACAAACGAAGCTTGTTTGCAATTGTGGATTGGCCTTTTCCTAAACGTTGAGCTAATGCCTCTTGGGTAAGATTATGTAACTCAATTAACTTTGCGTAGGCTAGTGCTTCTTCGACAGCCGTTAGCTCTTCACGTTGTAAGTTTTCTATTAAAGCCACAGAGGCCGTTTCTGTATCGTTAAAATGTTTCACAATTGCAGGAACCGTATCCCATCCTAAGCTTTGTACAGCTCTCCACCGGCGTTCTCCAGCAATTAATTCGTATTCTTCGCCCTCAGTCGGTCGAACCACAATAGGTTGAATGATACCGTGTGTATGAATAGTCAGAGCTAGCTCTTCAATTTTTGCTTCATTAAACACAGTACGCGGCTGGTAACGATTTGGAATAATACTTGAAACCCTAATTTGTTTTACTTCATCTCTTAAAACTTTTTCGACATTTTCATCTTGGACAGTTTCAATCTCTACATGAATATCCTCATCTTTTTCCTTTAAATTAAAAAAACGTGAAAAAGCAGATTTCATAGTCCCACACCACCTTCAGGAAAATCCCGCCTTAAACTAATTCGATGTTTTTTAACCATATCCTGCTTTCTAAACAGAAAATATAGAGAAGAAAATGTTTCATATGAAACATTTTCTTCTCTATCTATTTAATGCCTACTCTAGTGGAAGCTTAACTGGGGTACCAGGTTTTCTAGGATATTTTTTAGGCGTTTTCTTGATTTTGTCTATTAAAATAATGTAACGTTCACTTTGCTCCAAAGGCAATTGGAAATGTTCAATCGACTTCACTTTTCCGCCTAATACTTGGAATGATTTTTCTCCATTTTTTAATTCCTCTGGGGCAGAAGCACCTTTCATTGCTAAAAAGCGTCCTTGTTCTTTAACAAGCGGTAAGCAAAATTCATTAAGAACCGAGATACGTGCCACGGCTCTTGCCGTTACAAGATCGAATGACTCGCGAATCGTTTCTTTTTTACCAAATGTTTCAGCTCGATCATGACATAGTGTGACATTGTCTAGTTCAAGCTCATTTACAAGATGCGTTAAAAACGTAATACGCTTTTGTAACGAATCAACGATTGTTACATGCAAATGCGGGAAGCAAATTTTGATCGGAATACTTGGAAATCCTGCTCCTGCACCTACATCACACATGGATTCAATTTCTGTAAAGTCCTGAAAAAAAGCAGCTGAAATAGAATCGTAAAAATGCTTTTCATACACTTCACCGTGATCAGTGATAGCAGTTAAATTCATTTTTTCGTTCCATTCCACTAAAACTTGATAATACTTTTCAAATTGATTCAGCTGTTTAGAAGAAAGAGAAATTCCCTTTTCTTCTAATAGCTGTTGAAACTGTTGAATATTCATTGAGTTTCCCTTTCTTCGCGCCTAAGAGTTTTAATCATTTGATACTTTAGCGATGCGCCCTTGTTCAATATAAACAAGCAAGATTGAAATATCAGCTGGGTTGACTCCAGAAATACGTGAAGCTTGCGCTACCGTTAGTGGCCGCACTTGGTTTAATTTTTGACGTGCTTCTGTAGCTAAACCGTTAATTGCATCATAATCAATATAATCAGGAATCTTTTTGTTTTCTAACTTCTTCAAGCGTTCAACTTGCTGAAGTGATTTCTGAATATATCCTTCGTATTTCACCTGAATTTCTACTTGTTCAGCTACTTCAGGATCTACCGTCTCATCAGCTGGTGCTAATTGATGAATATGAGTATATGTCATTTCAGGACGGCGAAGTAAATCTGTCGCACGAATGCCATCTTTTAATTCGCTGCCGCCAGCTTCTTTAATCAGTTGTTGAACAGCTTCGTTCGGCTTAATAATAAAGGAGAAAAGACGTTTCTTCTCTTGCTCGATTTCCGATTTCTTCTGTTCAAATTTAGCATAGCGCTCATCGCTGATTAATCCTAGTTCACGACCAATTTCAGTAAGGCGTAAATCAGCGTTATCATGACGAAGCAATAAACGATATTCTGCACGAGACGTTAACAGACGATACGGTTCATTTGTTCCTTTTGTTACTAAATCATCCACCAATACACCGATGTAAGCATCAGAACGTCCTAAGATGACTTCTTCTTGTTCCAGGGCTCTTCTTCCCGCGTTAATTCCAGCAAGAAGACCTTGGCCTGCAGCTTCTTCATAACCAGATGTTCCGTTAATTTGTCCAGCCGTATAAAGATTTTTAATTTTTTTCGTTTCAAGCGTTGGCCATAACTGAGTCGGAACAATGGCATCATATTCAATAGCATAGCCCGCACGCATCATTTGGACTTTTTCAAGACCCGGAATTGTCGCAAGCATTTGACGCTGTACGTGCTCAGGAAGACTTGTTGATAGTCCTTGAACATATACTTCTTGCGTATTTCTTCCTTCTGGCTCTAAGAAAATTTGGTGGCGCGGTTTATCATTAAAGCGCACAACCTTATCTTCAATAGATGGACAGTAGCGTGGTCCAGTACCTTTGATCATCCCAGAATACATAGGAGATAAGTGAAGGTTGTCATCAATAATTTGATGAGTTTGTTCACTTGTATATGTTAACCAGCAAGGCAGTTGATCTGTAATGTACTGTGTTGTTTCGTATGAGAAAGCACGAGGCACATCATCCCCAGGCTGAATCTCTGTTTTGCTGTAATCAATAGTTGAGCTATTAACACGAGGTGGAGTTCCTGTTTTAAAACGGACCATGTCCAGCCCTAACTCCTCTAAGTGTTCAGAAAGCTTAATAGCCGGTTGTTGATTATTAGGACCGCTTGAATATTTTAGTTCACCTAAAATAATTTCCCCGCGTAAGAATGTCCCTGTCGTAATAACAACTGTTTTAGCTTTATACACGGCTCCCGTTTGAGTGACAACGCCCGTACATACACCGTCTTCTACGATTAATTGTTCTACCATACCTTGCATAAGCGTTAGATTTTCTTCGTTTTCTAACGTTTTTTTCATTTCATGCTGATAAGCAAATTTATCCGCTTGAGCTCTAAGTGCTCGAACAGCTGGACCTTTTCCTGTGTTTAACATTCTCATTTGAATATGAGTTTTATCGATATTTCTACCCATTTCTCCGCCAAGAGCATCAATTTCACGTACGACAATACCTTTTGCAGGACCCCCTACAGAAGGGTTGCAGGGCATAAACGCCACCATGTCTAAGTTGATGGTCAACGTTAACGTTTTAGCACCCATACGCGCAGAAGCAAGTGCCGCTTCACAACCTGCATGACCTGCTCCAATGACAATAACATCATATTGTCCACCTTCATATTGCATAATAGTAGCCTCCTTTAATAATCTATTTTCCTAAACAGAATTGAGAGAATAACTGATCAATTAAGCTTTCGTGAACAGCATCACCAATAATTTCACCTAATAGTTCCCACGTTCTTGTTAAATCAATTTGGACGATATCGATTGGAACACCACTTTCAATGCCTGTGATGGCCTCATCGATAGCTCCTCTTGCTTGCGTTAAAAGCGCAATATGTCTCGTATTAGATAAATATGTTAAATCTTGAGATTCAATTGTTCCTCCAAAGAAAAGAGCTGCGATTGCTTCTTCAAGCTGATCTACTCCTTGTTCTTGAAGAAGCGAAGTCGTAACTATCGGATGATCACCAGCAAATTGCTGCACTTCCTCTAGATTAATTTTTTGCTCAAGATCTGTTTTATTCACAATCACGATAACGTCCATGCCTTTTACAGCTTCAAATAGCTTTTTATCTTCGTCCGTTAGTTCTTCATTAAAATTCAACACAAGCAAAATTAAATCTGCTTCTTTCAAGTACTGACGGGAGCGTTCCACACCAATTCGTTCTACAATATCTTCTGTTTCACGAATTCCAGCTGTATCAACTAATCGCAGAGGAACTCCTCGCACATTGACGTACTCTTCGATTACATCTCGCGTCGTTCCAGGAATGTCTGTGACAATGGCCTTTGCATCTTGCACTAAACTATTTAAAAGAGAAGATTTCCCTACATTAGGACGTCCAATAATAACCGTAGCCAATCCTTCTCTTAAAATTTTTCCTTGATGAGAGGTTTGAAGAAGCTTATCAATTTCTTGGCGTACATTTGAAGCTTTTTCGATCAATACTTGGTGAGTCATTTCCTCTACATCGTCATATTCTGGGTAGTCAATGTTTACTTCTACATGGGCAAGTGTTTCGAGAATTTCCTGCCGTAAATGACGTACTAGCTTGGACAAACGCCCTTCCATTTGGCCAATCGCCATATTCATCGCTTTATCTGTTTTGGCACGAATTAAATCCATGACAGCTTCTGCTTGTGACAAGTCTACTCGACCATTTAAAAACGCTCGTTTTGTAAACTCACCCGGCTCAGCTAAACGGGCACCATTTGCAATAACTAACTGCAGCACAC
>NZ_JBFULJ010000021.1:0-31331 GCF_056400385.1 Priestia sp. P5_B4 | reverse complement strand
TCTTTCAATCATCTCCCATGAAGGAGAAGATCCTATCCGGTATTAGCTTCGGTTTCCCGAAGTTATCCCAGTCTTACAGGCAGGTTGCCCACGTGTTACTCACCCGTCCGCCGCTAACGTCATAGAAGCAAGCTTCTAATCAGTTCGCTCGACTTGCATGTATTAGGCACGCCGCCAGCGTTCATCCTGAGCCAGGATCAAACTCTCCGAAGAAATGTTTGACTTGCTCATTTAAAAAATAAAAATTAACGTTGACGTTTGTCGCTTTGTTCAGTTTTCAAAGTTCAACCGTTGCTCTGAAGCAACTTTATTAGTATAACATTCTACCATTTTGATGTCAACACCTTTTTTTAAGATGTTTCTCTCAACTGCGCTGTTCATCAGCGACATTTAATAATTTACCATATATAATATGTAGAGTCAATCKTTTTTCTAAAAAACTTTATAAATAAAAAAGTTAATGAAGTAAACCTTCAGTAAAATGATTGAATACTCTCTATTACAATAGCAATCTAGCCGCTATGCAGTTTTCTTATCTTACCATAAAAAAAAAGCCCAGTCATTAAACTGAGCTTTTTTATTTAAACTATTCTGCTAAGAATGCAAAATAGAGTATGAAGATGATACAGAGAGCATACATAATTGGATGAACTTCTTTTCCACGCTTGCTGCATAACATTGTAATAGGATAAAAGATAAAACCAACCGCAATACCTGTTGCAATACTGTATGTTAATGGCATCATAATTACCGTGAAAAATGCAGGAACTGCTACTTCGAACTCTTTCCAATTAATTTCCCCTAAATTTGACACCATCAGAGCTCCTACCGTAATTAAAGCCGGCGCAGTAACAGCTGGTGTCACGACCGCTAACAATGGAGAAAAGAACAGTGCAATTAAGAAAAACGCCGCCGTTACGATTGCAGTAAACCCTGAACGTCCGCCCGCTGCTACTCCAGCCGTAGACTCTACATAAGCTGTTGTTGATGAGGTACCAAGAACAGCACCAACTACAATCGCACTAGAATCTGCCAATAACGCTCTGCCCGCTCGCGGAAGCTTATTATCTTTCATAAGCCCAGCTTGACTCGCTACAGCAACCATCGTACCTGCTGTATCGAAGAAATCAACAAATAAGAAAGTTAAAATGACGACTAGCATCTTTACAGTAAAGATATCACCGATATTTTGAAAAGCTGCCCCAAACGTCGGGTCAAGACTAGGAACTGATGAAACAACTGCTTTAGGTGTATCAATTAAACCAAAAGCCATACCCGCTACAGCTGTTACAATCATACCAATAAATACAGCTGCATTTACTCGAAGCACCATTAATACAATAGTAATGACAATGCCAAAAACCGCAAGTAACGTTGTTGGGTTAGTTAAATCACCCAGTCCAACAAATGTGGCATCATCTTTGACGATGATTCCGGCACCTTTCATACCAATAAAACTAATAAACAAACCAATACCTGCTCCAACAGCCATTTTTAATTCAATAGGAATAGAATTAATAATTTTTTCTCGCAGGCTTGTTAATGTTAAAAGAATAAAAATAACACCTGATATCATAACACCCGTTAAAGCCGTCTGCCATGGAATTCCCATTGTCAGAACAACTGTATAAGCAAAAAATGCGTTTAATCCCATACCTGGAGCTAATGAAATTGGATATCTACCAAGCACTCCCATAACAATTGATCCCAAAGCTGCCGCTAAAGCAGTAGCTGTAAATACAGCCCCTTGGTCCATTCTCATACTGTCAGGCAGATCCTTTACATCACTTAGTGATAGCACAGATGGATTAACAAATAAAATGTAAGCCATAGATAGAAAAGTTGTAAGGCCAGCTATAAACTCTTTTCGATAGCTAGTACCCAGCTCTTCAAAACGAAAATACTTCTTCACGTTTTTTCCTCCCTTTATAGAAGCCGCATGCACTTAGGCAAGCCATAAAAAATGCCTCTACACTAGGCGCGTAAAGGCATAAGATCGACTAAAAGAGAAATGTATGAGCCAAAAAAACAAAAGATTTTTACACATACATGTATTACTTTCTCGTAGTCAAGCCATTTACGGTAGCTCGGTAGAAACTTTTGGGCCTTATCCCCAAGATTATACGACATTAAAGCTATATCTCGCTGTTTTATGTTACTATCCTACCATTAACTTTTTAAAAAAGTCAACAAAAAACGAACATTCTTAGAAAAGAATGTTCGTTTGTTCGGTTTTCTTACATATTATTCCCATTCAATTGTTGCAGGTGGCTTACTTGTAATATCATACACTACGCGGTTAATATGCTTAACTTCGTTTACAATACGCGTTGAGATAACTTCAAGCACATCCCAAGGAATACGGGCCCAGTCAGAAGTCATACCATCAATTGATGTAACAGCACGAATACCGATTGTGTAATCATACGTACGAGCATCTCCCATTACACCTACACTGCGGATGTCAGGAAGAACCGTAAAGTATTGCCAGATATCGCGCTCCAAGTCAGCTTTTGCAATCTCTTCACGTAAAATAGCATCCGACTCACGTACAATTTCTAACTTCTCTTCCGTAATTGCACCAAGTACACGAATACCTAGACCTGGTCCTGGGAAAGGTTGACGCCAAACGATGTTATCAGGGATACCTAATTCAGAACCTAATGCACGTACTTCATCTTTGAATAGCGTGTTTAACGGTTCAATTAGTTTGAACTGCATATCTTCCGGTAATCCACCTACGTTGTGGTGAGATTTGATCGTTTGAGCTGTAGCTGTCCCACTCTCGATAATATCTGTGTATAGCGTACCTTGAGCTAGGAAATCAAACCCTTTTAATTTAGCAGCTTCGTCATCGAATACATAAATAAATTCATTACCGATGATTTTACGCTTTTGTTCAGGATCTGATACGCCGTTTAATTTTTCTAAGAAGCGATCTTTTGCATCGATTTTAATTACGTTCATATTAAAGCCTTCGCTAAATGTTTCCATTACGCTTTCCGCTTCACCTTTACGTAATAAACCGTGATCTACGAACATACATGTTAACTGATCACCAATTGCTTTGTGAATTAACACAGCTACTACTGAAGAGTCTACTCCACCGCTAAGTGCGCAAAGTACTTTTCTATCTCCAACTGTTTCACGGATTTTATCCATTTCAACTTCAATGAAGTTCTCGATTGACCAGTTTGCTTCAGCATGACATACTTCAAACACGAAGTTCTTTAAGATATGGTTACCATGCACTGAATGGCGAACTTCTGGATGGAACTGCACTCCGTACATATTCTTATCTTTGTTACTCATTGCGGCAATTGGACAAGATGGGCTAGTTGCGTCCACTTCAAAACCAGCTGGTGTTTCTACAACTAAATCACCGTGACTCATCCAAACAACTTGTTCTTTTGGCAACTCATGGTACATTAATGAACCGTTTTGTACGTTAATCGCTGCTTTACCATATTCACGATGGCTAGCACCTTCTACCTTCCCGCCAAAATGATGAGTCATTAATTGCATTCCATAACAAATACCTAAAACAGGAATATCTAATTCAAAAATGTTTTCATCGCAGTGAAATGCGTTTTCACCGTACACACTGTTTGGGCCTCCAGAGAAAATAATTCCCTTTGGATTTAATGCTTTAATCTCTTCTGCTGTAATTGTGTGCGGATGCAATTCACTATATACTCCGAACTCGCGAATGCGACGCGTAATCAGTTGGTTATATTGACTACCAAAATCTAATACAACAATCATGCCTTCCATCTTGTTCACCTCTCCGAATGTGTAAATAATCACTTGTTATTATGCCCTAAAATATAAAAAAAACTAGACTTCTCCCTCAAAAAACAAAGGCAGAAGTCTAGTTGAGCACGACGTTTATCGTCAAATAGACTGTTCTGCCTTCATAGTCAGATCGTTTAAGGTGACCCGGTAGAGACTCTCGAACCATATTATCGAGGATATATGAAGGTATACGAAACATTTATAGTAAGTTCGAGAATATTCTATCAATCCGCGAAACAATGGTCAAGAACTCGTTTTTTTGATTAAATTTTCCCACAATTCAATCGACTCTTTCCATTCTTTTATGGAATCTGCATTTCGATACAAAACCCGCTCATATTTTTCCGTTAATTGTAGCATATTTACCGTATTTAATTTTTCGTCTACTTCTCCTGCAAAGTCGCGCAGCGTCTGACTTTCTTGCCGCTTTAGTCCATTTGCAGCGAGTCTTTTAAGTAAAAAAGCATACGCTGATTCAAAGGTTTCCACACTCTCTTTCTTTTTATAAAAAGAGATATAAAAAGGTAAAAACCATTTAAATCGATTGAGATATATTACTATTAACATAACTACAATCAGTCCGCAGAAAAGTACTTTCCACTTCATAGACAACTTAGCATTTTGAAGAGAAGCTGTTTTTTCTTTCGCTTTTTCTTCTTGTGCCGGAAGCTCTTTTTCCTTAGGCTGCTCCTTCACTTGCGTTTCTTGTTTCTCTTCTTCCCTTTGACTATTTTCACTAGAGTTGTTAGGTTGGCTATCTACAAAATCATAAGGATTAGAAAAACTTTTTGTTGGTTCAAAAGGTACCCAACCCGCTCCTGGAAAATAGACTTCGACCCAAGAATGAGCATTATTTTGTGTGATTTCATAGGTTGTCCACTTACTACTTCCTGAAATGACGGTGGCATCACCTTCTGTATAGCCCTTTACCCACCGAGCAGGAATATCTAATGAACGAAGCAGCACAACCATAGAAGTAGAGAAGTTATCACAGTACCCTCTTTTTGTATCAAATAAAAATTGATCCACATAATCTTTATTTTTCGTAGGAATTGGAACATTTTCAGTATCATATACATATGGATTTGATCGGAAGTATTCTTCAACGGCTTTCGCTTTTTCATAACGATTGTTCTTATTTTTTGTTAACTCACGAGCTAAATCCTTTACTCGTTTCGGCAAGTTAGCAGGAAGTTGTGTATACCTTGCTATAAATTCGTTATTATTCTCTAAACTCTCTGCCTTTTTTTCCTCTGCTTGCTGAAGAAGTCCAATATCAAATACGGGATATTTATACGTCATCTCATACGATTGAACAGTAACAAGCTTGTCATTTTGATAAGGATATAATTTTTCATTTGTCGGTGTAACATCGGTTTGAATGCCATTTTTTAAGGTTAGCGACAGCAGTTGAGGAACATGCATAAGATGAACAGAAGGCTGCGAATAGGTAACTTCTGCTTTTCTTACTTGTCCTGCTACACTTGAGTCATATTGAGGGAGTAAGTTTTCATTTCCTTTAAAGGGTACTTTTTCTTCCTCTTTAGACAGCTCCCACCCCTTACCTGTATAAACATCCTTCGTTTCAATACGCCAATAGTGCTCATCCTCTACTTTGGCTGTAAACACAACCGTATCATCATTGACAAACGATCCCCCCAATTTAGAATCGTCCATATCATAGCCAATTCGTTGACCGCTTGCAGATTCTCCCTGTCCTTGATTTGTTGTATGCGCTGTGATAAAAGGTACGGGATCTGGCCACTGCGGCCCTGGTTTAGGAGCGAGATAAGCCAGCACAATGACGATAGCTAAAAAGCTGCCTAGAAAAAGAAACGATCGTTTTCTATTTTCTAAACGCTCAGTGCTCGCAGCTTTTATACGTTCAGGATTTATGCGAAGCATGGCTACTAATAAAAATCCAATAATGGTCACGCGAATAATAGCAGCTCCCGCATCGTAAGCAGAAAAGGTATCCAACACGGTAATATACAAAATGGTTAAGAAGAAAAAGAAGAAAATTCTTTTTTGGTAAAAGATCCAATATCGAATTAAATAAGCCATAATCCAAAGCAGCACAAAAAATAAAGTGCTCCTCATTTCAAATGATAAATTCGCTATATTCCAATCCATGATACTTTGTGCATCTGACTGAAGAATCTCCAAAAGTCTCGGAAGCCAGTCTGAAGAAAAGAATGCTCCTTGGAAATAGAGATTGTGAAGCGAAAACAAAATAAACAATATACTCCCTAACGTCATCACGATAAACGGCAAGCGAAACGTTAAACACAAAAAACAGTAAGCAACAAACAAGATAAAGTACTGAATTTGATTGGTATCGGTCACTTCATTTAAAGGAAGAAGCCATTCCACTAATAAAAAGAATGCTCCCGCGTACAATAAGATGTTTTTTACATACAAAGCTGATTTATTCACTTATTTCCGCCCTCACTTCCTTTAGATGATAGAGGAAGAGGAATATTAACAACTTCAATCGTTAAAGCAGAAGATTGTATTCCATTTACAATAACCGTCTCTTCGTCACTAAGCCCTGCTCCTTCATCTTTAACGACAATTATTGATGCCTTAGCATGCAGACTCAGCTTAGATTGAACCTGCCCAATGAGAGTCCCTGTAACTTGACTGACAATGACCATAAAAGAATGCTGCTTTTGAATGGCAATACTCTTAAATTCTGTTTCGAACGCTCGGTTGTTAACAGGCTGTGCACGCGCTAAGTGATACAACAGGTTACCAGTCTCACTTTGTTCAGAGGTTTTTGGTGAAAAAAGTGCATCTCCAGCTAAAAGAAAATCGATTTTTTTACGCTTGGTTTCTTCATGAATGAGCATGGATGCGAGAAAGCTCATTCGTTCTTCAAAGTATAGAGAGCTTATAACATCTGCAATGATAATCATACTCCGTTCATGATAATGACCAAACTCTTTAGAAATCAACGTAGCTTTACGAGCCGTCGCCTTCCAATCGATAGATCCTAATCGGTCACCCGGCTGGTATTCTCTAATGCCTGTCACTAACGTAGTAGATTGATTCCCCGTCGAAACTTCATTTTTTCCTTCTTCTATTCCCGCTAAAAGAAACGGGATATCTATCTCATGGATTTGAGGATACACGATAAACCGCTGCTGCAGCGGATAATATGCCTTCTTTTTTACAATTCCTAATAAATCACTCAATTCAATCGAAATCGTAAAAAATTCATATTCTCCTCTTTCTACAAACGATCTTTCATACGGAATAACAGCGTTTCGTTGAAAAAGCGGATAAATTGTTCTTTCTTCTTGATCTAAAAGGTTACTCTCCTCTTTCACTGCTGCCATATAAACAGGAAAACCCGAGGAGCGTGTAATATGAATGTCATACGAAAGATGATCTCCAGCGAATCGAGGCTGTAGCTTCACATCACGAGTAACATTCCACTTCTTTAACGGATAAAGCAAAACGGCTGCCGCATATAATCCAAAAGGTAAGAAGCTATAAAATAAAAACCAGCTGACAAAGCCCCCTTGAAACATCGCGTACGAAAACGTAGCAGCAAAGATGCAGAATAAAACGAACCAGTCCCTACATTTATTCCATATCACTTTTATATACTGTTTCATAAAGTACCTCTTACCTTTTAACAGGTACTTTCGTATCAGCCATAATTTGCTTCATCACATCATCCGCTGTTAAGCCGCTGTACTGGGTATCAGATCTTAGCATTAATCGATGTGCACACACATACGAAGCAAGCTCTTGAACATCATCAGGAAGACAGTAATCTCTTCCCTTCACTAAAGCATATGCTTGAACGGCCTTCATAAAGGAAACCGTTCCACGAGGACTGATACCTAACGAAACATGTGGATGAGAGCGCGTTTTGCGAATGATTTCGATGATATAGTGCTTGATCGCATCATCTACATAAATACTGCTTACAGTTTTTTGAGCCTGTACTAATTCTGGAATGCTCATGACGGGTTTGACATCCTCAAGATTGACTTGAGTCGATACGCCGTTTAAAATTTGAAGCTCCTCTTCCTGCGTAGGATACCCCATGCTTAATTTGAATAAAAATCGATCCAGCTGCGCTTCCGGCAAATGATAGGTCCCATCAAAATCAACAGGATTTTGAGTAGCCATCACAAAAAAAGGCGCTGGAATTTCCCGGGTGATACCATCGGTTGTTACATGATGCTCAGCCATTGCTTCTAAAAGCGCCGATTGTGTTTTAGGAGAAGTCCTGTTAATCTCATCAGCGAGCACAATATGGCTCATGATAGGACCTGGACGAAAATGAAATTCCATGTCTTTTGGACTGTAAATAGAAACACCTGTTACATCGGACGGCAGCAAATCGGGCGTGAATTGAATTCGTTTAAATTCTGCATCAATCGATTTGGCCAGTGCCTTCACGAGCATCGTTTTCCCCACACCCGGCACATCTTCAAGCAAAATATGCCCCTCTGCAAGCAAAGCAACCAAACTCAACGTAGATACCTGACGCTTTCCAATCACAATTTGATCGATGTTTTCTAATACTTGATTTAATTTATTATTAATATGATCCAGCTGAATCAATAAAACTCCCCCTTAAAACTCAGTTAAGCCTTGAGTTTAATAAGTTTTCCAATAAACATAGTACTATCTTAACAAATTTTAAAAAAATCTGAAAATATTAACGCACGCAAAAAAAGGTCGTCAAACACACTTCTTGACAGACCTTTTATATGCTTCGATCTAAATAACAGATTTGACCTCATAATTCTGTCTAATTCATGTATGTACCACCATTAACATTAATTGTTTCACCAGTGATAAAGTCAGACATTGATGAAGCCAAAAATAACACTACATCGGCAACATTTTGTGGAGTACCTAATTTCTTAAGAGGGACATTTGAAATTACATTTTGGTAATACTCCTCAGTCCACTGTTTAATCATGTCTGTTTCGATAGGCCCCGGTGAAACTCCATTAACATAGATGTTATGTCCTGACATCTCCAAGGCGAGGTGTCTCGTCAAGTAATCAACTCCTGCCTTAGAGGCTCCATAGGAAGGGGCAGCATTTTTATGACCTGATTTAGCAGTAGAGGAACTGACGTTTACAATTTTCCCATAATTTCTCTTAATCATATAAGGCAAAACAGCTTTGCTAAAATATAAATTCCCATTCAAATTGACATCCAGAACTTTTTGCCAATCATCCAATTTCAGATCTAACGTGGAACTGCGCATATTTATGCCAGCATTGTTAACTAAAATATCAATTTTATTAAAAAGACTCATCGTCTTCTCAGCTGCCAATGTCGCTGTTTCTGGATTTGTTACATCCCCTAAATGAACAGCACACTGCCTTCCCATGGATTGAACTTCGTTAGCCACCTCGGTCAATAACTTGGTGTTTGTCCCAATGATGACGAGGGAGGCACCGTTTTTCGCTAACGTTAAAGCAATACTCTTTCCAATGCCTCTACTAGAACCTGATACAATTGCGACTTTCCCTTCCAATAACATCAGCACACCCCCATCCAGTTAATTAATATTAAGCGCGCACCCTCTCAGAAAGATCTCCTTTCATGAATTTCTGAAAGATATCTTTTGACTTCACTTCACTCAGTGAACTCCAAGCTCATGCCGAAGTTTCCATTCATCATATTCTTGTTTCCTCAGCTCTCTGACCAGGCACCAAAACCGTTCTCATGATTAACGCAGGATTATATATTTTTTCTTTACAATCTGTTTTTCAAGAACTGATATGCCACTTGATCAGCTTCATCTCCCATCGTTGGACCATGATTTGCCTGGGAAGACGAAAAATACATCGCATCCGCATTAGAAGATACTAGAGCTTTATAAAGACTTTCGCTTTGGTCAATAGGAACGAGAGGATCTTTCCCACCGTGCAAAATCATCATCGGTGGACAATTGGCACTTACATAACTAATAGGACTACACCTTTTCGCCAACTCTATATATTTCCAATCTAAATCTTCCGTATCGCCACTCTCTAGCAATTGATATAAATCTACTAACGATTTGCCAGGTTCAGTATATCCAAGAATTTGGGTTATTACATTGTCCATGGATTTTCCTGCATTACCGACTTCTGTTTCAGACAGATTTTTTATGGCTTTATTTGCATTGTTTCTAAAGAGTGCTACTAGATCGGATGGAGCATAAAAAATGGTTGCTGCCTTTACTGTACTTGTATATTCTTGGTTACCTCCGACATCGCCTTCCATTTCACTGCAATTTGCGCTCATTGCGACCATTGCGGCTAGGTGTCCACCGGCAGAATTCCCCAACACTCCAATCCGTTCGGGATCAATATGGTATAACTTTGAATTCGCTTTTAAAAATCTTACAACTCCCTTGCAGTCATGGATACACGCTGGGAAAACAGACTGACTAGCCAAACGATAGGATGGAGATACAACAGTAAATCCTTGCTCGACCAACCTTATAAGTTCCCGAAAATATACTGCTTTTTGAGTGACCTGCTTATATTCACCATACATCCATCCTCCTCCGAAATAGTAAATGATACATGGGCCTGGCGTTTTCTGATTAAGATCTTGATAGATATCCATTTTCAGGGTGTATGGCTCCCCATTATCCAAGGTTACCTCCGCAAAGGGGATATCTTTGTATCGCGGTGAACGACCTGGTGGACATAACGGTTTTACTTTGGGTAACTGTTTTCCCATACAACTTTCCTCCCCATATTTTATAAGAAACTTTCAATTACTAGCGATAATAATTTAAAAAAGGCTCCCTACTCAATGTAACCCTACTATTTTCAAAAGCCACACAACTGCAAGAGTTGCAATTGTCCTAATAATACAAGACCTTTTCCCCTGTTTAGGTAAAATTATTGCTTAGCATCATGAGTTGCCAACAAAGCCGATGGATTACTCCATCGGCTTTGTTTTAAGGTTCTATTGACGCTACTGCTCTCTAGGAATGACAAAGGAAGGAGAACCTTCTCTAATATATTTTTAAGTTCTGCAGCCTGTCCCAATTTATCCAACTTGTTTCTCCTTTTACTTTTTACTTTATTAGCTTACAGGGAACATAACGATAGCACCTACACATAGAGCAAAGATACGAATTAGGTACATAGGTACTGAGAACAACCAAAACTGTGGAAGTTTATATCTACCCATACCTAAAATCATGGCTGGCATACCATCGATTGGCATGAACCCGCCGTTCCATCCAGATACTACAACTGCAATTGCAGCAGCAGCAGGATTCAGTCCCAAACTAATGCTGGTTGCAATAGCGATCGGGGCAAAGATGTATACAGAACCCATATTTGAACCAGTAAAAGTAGCACAAGTACTAGTTAGAATGGCGAAGATAAAGATAAGCAGGAAGGGATTGATGTTGGTACCCAATGCATTCGCCACAGTATCTCCAATCATAGCTGTAAATCCAGAGTTGGCTAAAGCGTCAGCAACGCCGATAACACCAGCCATCATAATAATTACAGGTGCAACCATATTATCTCGAACTTCCCTAAAGTCAAGCACATTGATGATTAGTAAAAATGCTCCCATAAGACCAGGGATGACAAAGGCAGCATTGCCTAATACATTCATAAGCATCATTCCAACAACACTGACCATAAATGCAGCGATAGTGCTGTATTCTTTCCATGCAGGCATAGTCCCCATCTCAGTCGTAGCTGCCACCTCATCAAATCCAGAAGCTTCTGCTTCCGTTATTGGATGATCCGGTAGGAGGCGATACGCAATCAAGGCCCATGCCAAGAAACCAAGAGCCAAGATGAAATTCACTACAGCAAATTTTGACATAGACAGTCCACCGGTATAACCTGCCGTTTCGAGTACGCTAACAGTAACCCCATAGAAAAGTGCTACATTAAAAGGAACTAAAGGGTGATTAGTAGCAAAACCCAAAGGCATCATCAGCTTGGACGTTGGCATTTTTTTATTGTAAGGAATAGTAGATATCAAAGATAAGATCAGTACATAGTAACCAGTGGCACCGGCACCAGGAAAACTGGCACCAAGCATAATGACCACAATCAAAAGAACATAACTCTTATAACCGCCCCTATTTACCAAAGCGAGCATTGAGGACTGAACCCTACCAATTAGGCTAGTCTTCATGAGGCCCGCCATAACAACCATAAAGCCAGCGACCATAATAACGCTTGGGTTCACAAAACCTGCGAAAGCCTCTTGAACAGTGGACAGACCACAGACTACTAACAAAAGACAGGCCAGGATTGGTGGTGCGCCAAAGGCAAATTTATCTGACATAATCATTACAATCATCAGAACCAGAATACCTAGTGCAAGAATCATTTCCATTGTCATTTTTTATATCTCCTCTCTCTTAGGGGGATGACATTTTACTATCATATATAGCCCGTATTTATGAATGAGACGGTTAAAAAGAATAATGTAATGCCTTACTACCTAACCGATTTCTCCAGATGTAGGATTGTAAACACTTTCATTTTCGCGTTTGTCACCATATATATCTGCTACTGAAAAACTAGTATATTTCACACATAGTCTATTCTTATACGCATATACTAAATGTAAAAGTCCTTCCGTATCTTGATAAATTGTAGGATATTCAAATTGTGAATTATTCGTTTTGTTCTCTGCTCCAATGAAACCTTCTGCGTGTTCAATAATTCGACCAAGTGGCCAAGTATTTCCGCCATCTTCAGACACTGAAACCACAACTGGGTTTCTTAATCCAGGCCATGCTACCTTACCAACTTCAGGATTATTGGTAGCGTTTGCATTATAAGCAATGGCAATTGCATCGTTATGAAGTTTGATTGCACTGATACTTGCATTATTATTTGGTAGAGTTGTTGGCTGAGGCACTGTCCAAGAATCTCCGTTATCCTTTGACTCGCTTTTATAAATATAATCTGCAAATCTACTTCTCATAAATGCCACTAAATGACCATCTTCTAATTCGATAACATTGGCATGTACTCTTCCGTTACTTTCAGGCATGCGTACTTCTTTCCATGTTTGTCCTTCATCATCTGATAGTTGAAATACTGTAGGATCGTTTGTAAGACCTAACTCGGAATCTTCACATACCCACGTGCTAAAAATCCATCTACCATTTCTTAATACTTGAATCGATTGTCGTACAAATGTACCAGGCTGGCTAAATAATACTTCTGGTTCAGTCCAGCTTTCGCCATTGTCGTATGTTTTCTGATATTTAATAATGGACGTAAACTGCATATTATCTTTATCTGGTTGTCGACCTTCTTGGGAAGTATAGATTAACCACACCGATTGATCAGGTGCGTGAAAAAATGATGGGTTTTGCTCGCTACGTGTGTCATCCTGTGAGACAATTTCCGGCTCATTCCACTCTTGAGATTCATGATTAAATTTTGATAATACAATTGAAATATCAGGGCTCCCCTCAAATGAGCCTGCAAACCATGCACATAATAAATCTCCATTGTCTAACTTAGTAATAGTTGGGGCATGTGCGGTTGGGAAAGGACCGGATGGAATTAAAGAAAAATCAATATTTGTATAAACATCATGATATAATTTACCGTTTGGAATGGACTCATTAATCACTATCTTGTTATTACTCATTCTAATCACTCTCATCACCTTATCTTTCTATTGAAATTTTTATCTTAATTACCGCTTCATGCTCAGCGTTAGGCAGACACACATAGGCCCTACCCTTATTAATTTTCCTGTTCCTTGCAGACTGCCGTGTAATGGAACTACATTTCCCCAAAATTATATTCAACAGCAACTACTCATTTATTACTTAATGCCAGGCTACAAAACCGTCTAAAACAATTTGAATTGCTCTTCATCTATATAAGTGGTCATTCCTTCTTAAAAGAAATAACCACCATCAAAGTTAAGCTCGTATTATCATCTATTTCAACTTCGTTTACTTTCTCTAAATCATTAGGGATTGTTAGATTTAATTATTTATATTGATTGAAATGATTAAATTAACTATTACACCAGTCCCTTCGCTTCTAAATTAACATTATTTGCTAGCTGTACCCCATAATCAATTGCATTTTCAAGACTAATTTCACTCGCAGTCATACTACCTGCTTGATCAAATGCTGTTCCATGATCAACTGAGGTTCGGATAATTGGTAATCCCAATGTAATATTAACTCCAGAAACTTCTTTCCATTTATTTTGTTCCCTATCAAATACAAACCCTAATAGTTTTAATGGAATATGTCCTTGATCATGGTACATGACCACAACAATATCATACATTCCACCACGAGCTTTTGAGAATACTGTATCTGCTGGTAAAGGTCCAATGGCATTAATCCCTTGATTTTTAGCTACTTCAATAGCAGGGATAATCTCATCAATTTCTTCTGTACCAAATAATCCATTTTCTCCACAGTGTGGATTTAAACCCGCTACAGCAATCCGCGGATTTTCGATGCCCAATTTTACACAGGCTTGATGAGCAATTTTTATGACATCTAGTACTCTCTCTTTTTTAACTAAATCACAAGCTTCCCTTAAAGAAACATGTGTTGAAACGTGAACCACTCTTAAATCACCATCAGCTAACATCATAGAAAATTTACTAGTATTTGTAAGTTCTCCATAAATTTCAGTATGACCAGCAAAGTGGTGTCCCGCTAAGTTTAACGCTTCTTTATTTAATGGATTCGTAACGGTCGCATCTACTTTCCCCTTAAGCGCTAAGTCTATGACTTTTTCCACATAGAGATATGCCGCATTTCCAGCTTCTTTAGATACTTCCCCAATTTTTAACTTATCTGCATCTACAGAGGCTAGGTCAATAACATCCATTGTTCCCCATTCATACAATCCATCTTCTGGTGTAGTAATAGCATTTACCTTCATATTAAACTCTGGGTATTTCTCTAAATAACTCTCTACAATACTTTTGTCTCCAACGAGTAAGGGGTTACATTTTTCATATAAGCTTTTCTTTTGAAAAGCTTTGATTGAGATCTCAGGCCCAATACCTGCGGGATCCCCCATTGTGATTCCAATAATTTTTTTCATGATGCCCCTCCTAACTATTTCATCCCTGCTTCAATATTTTCATTTAATACAGATTTTAATGCTGCAATTCCTTCAGCAGACACTTGATTAAATGGTGCACGGCATTTCCCAACCGGATAACCGAGTAGTTTAACAGCCGTTTTTACCACAGTATTTGGATTTGCAAATTTAAAACAATCTCTAAAACTTCTGATAGAATCTTGATAGTTACGGGATTCTTCAATGTTACCCTTTACAAATTGTTCGTATATTTGCGCCATAGTAAACGGATATACATTCGAACATCCCGCAATACCACCTGTTCCCCCAGCAAGTAACGTCCATAATATTAATGAATCATTCCCTGATAGCACAGAGAAATCTTCTCTATTTCTTGTTCTTTCGATATATTGAAGAATATTATCAAAGTTTCCGCTACTATCTTTGACTCCTACGATATTGTCAATATGACTTAGTTTTTCAACAGTCGCAGGTTGAATCATATTGCCTGTTCGAGCTGGAATATTGTATAAAACAATAGGCATATCAACCGCTTCAGCAACTGTTTTAAAATGCGTATAAATCTCTTCTTGGGTTGCTGCTGCAAAATACGGTGTAATGATTGATAGATAGTCTACCCCAACACGCTTTGCTTCTAAAGATAAGCGAATGGTATCTTGTGTTCCAACTAACCCTGTTGATGCATAGACTGGAACCCTGTCCGCTACTGTATCAACTACTGTTTCCATAACATGCACTTTTTCTTCTTCGCTTAAAATATAACCTTCTCCATTAGTACCGAACGTGAAAATACCGTGAACACCATTCTCAATAACTCTATTTACTTGATTTACGAGTTCTTCATAGTTCACTTCTTCATTGTCAAACATGGGTGTAACAATTGGTGTGATAATTCCTTTTAATTTGTTTTGCAAACTAATCACTCCTACATAATTTCTAGATAAATTTTACGAGCATCGTCTGGTGTTACTTCTCTCATATTATTGACAAGTAGTCTTTGAACTTCCATTCCAGCCTCTACTAATGCTTCTAGATCTTCCTTAGGCACATTAAAAGCTTTTAAACTAGTTGGAATTTCAAGTGTTTCCACTATGTTTTCTAATAAATCGATGATATATTTTGATTTTTCATTTACAGTTAGTTCTTCATTTGTTTCTTTTACAACTCGATCATATGCTTTAGCCAAAAGTTCTTTAATAACGGGCTCATTAAATTTCATAACTGGTGTTAGTAGAATGGCATTAGAAACACCATGAGCAATGTGATATTTTCCACCTAAAGGATAAGACAATGCATGAACCGCAGTAGTTCCTGAGGAAGTAATCGCTACCCCAGCATAGAAAGAACCTAATAACATCTTACGCTTAGCTTCAAGCGCATCTGGATTTGTGCAAGCTTCAATAATGTTATTTAAGATTAAATCTAGTGCCTCTAGTGCAAACGTATCACTGATTGGGTTTGCTTTTTTTGAAGTAAAACATTCGATAGCATGCGCTAGAGCATCAATACCTGTTGCTGCAGCAATAGATTTTGGCAAATTTTTAATCATGTTGCTTTCTAAAATCACATGGTCAGCAATTAATTCACCGTTTACAATCCCAACTTTTAAGTTTTTTTCAGGTACTCCTACAATGCTATTAGGAGTTGCTTCAGAGCCTGTACCGGCTGTGGTGGGAATCATTAATGATGATACTTGTTTTTTAGCTAATAACGGGTTCTCGAGTAAATCTTTTACCGTATAATCATCAGTGGATAACACTGATGCTAATTTGGCAATGTCCATAACACTTCCACCACCGACTCCAATGATAAAATCAGAGTTCAATGCTTTAAATTGGTCAATAACCTTTTGAGCTTCCGTGTAAGATGGCTCTGTTGGAATATCAGATAAGATTTCGTACTCGATATTATTTTTTTCTATAATACTGATAACTTCGTCTAGCAATCCAAGCTTGAATATTTCGTTACCTGTAAATATCGTGATTTTTTTTACACCATCTTTAATAATTGTATCTAGGTTTTGCATGGCATCTGGACCTGCAAATACATTGGTTGGCATTTTTAAATTATATTGATTTAACATAATATGCATCTCCTTTGTTACGAATCAATTCATTTAATTTAATAAATAGATCTTCATTACCCAATCCGCCAGACTTTGTAATGATATAATGTTTTTTATCTTCAAAATCGATACTTCCAAGAACAATTCCTGGGAATAATTCTTTCAGAGGTTTAATTTCGTTAATCCCTAATACTCTCATTGATTGATATAAAGTATCTCCTCCGGTAAATAATAAAGTTCTATTAATGTCACTTAACATAAGATTCTTTACTAAGTATCCGAGAGACTGCCCAATTCTAAATCTTAGTTCAGTTCTTTCTTCGGGTACTCCATTCACTTTATCTGCCGATATATTCCCATATGTTTCAAACATTAAAGGTTGGTCCATTTTTAAATATTGATTCATATCTTCTTGCCCTTTTACTGTATCCCAATATTGTTTATCCCAAAGTTGCTCCATCGTTAACGAGATTCTATCAAACCCGTTATTTTCGGCAAATGCAATTTGTTTTTTTGTTACTGGGTTCACGCTTCCACATACTATTAATAACGGGAAGTTAATATCATTTTGAGTTATAGTTCTTTTATTATAGATGATATTTGCTAATGCTTTACCAAACCCTGCACACCCCGCCGTTATGTTTAATGCATCGTTCATTAATAGCTCATGCCCTTGAGATAGCATCTCCTCATCGGAGTGACTTTCCATTAACAAAATTCTTTCTTCTTTCGGTGGAATTTTATATTTTTTTGTAATAGACGTTTTTAAATCTGCTTCTTTAAGTAGAAGAGATGGGATATGACTTTCCCTGACTGGTTCGTACGGATCTTGTCCAAAAACACTTTTACTTACTGGTATTGAATCTATATATAAGATTCCTTCGAAACTAAAGCGGTTTTGTTCTGGGTACGCCGGAATAAAAGGAATGGTTACACCTTCGAAGACATCACTCAAGGCTCTTAACTCAGAAGCAACATTTCCTCTTAATGCTGAATCAACTTTTTTAAATATATATTGAATATTTTCATCTTTGGCTTTTATGGCTATCTTCTTAA
Source organism: Priestia sp. P5_B4 (assembly GCF_056400385.1). NCBI lineage: Bacteria > Bacillati > Bacillota > Bacilli > Caryophanales > Bacillaceae > Priestia > Priestia sp. P5_B4. The sequence goes on along the minus strand of NZ_JBFULJ010000021.1, from coordinate 13,357 downwards.
TCACTTCGTGTGCTTCACATTTATTCAAATATCTTGTTTCAGTATTAAAAACCAGTACTTCTATTTGATCTGTAGTTTCCCAAAATTCGAACTCTAAATCAGAAGTCACTAAAGTATGAACACCGTAATTAGAGAACTGAACACCCGTATCAAGTGCTCCCGTAAAATCATCAGCCATTATTAGTACCCTTACCATTTGTTCACCACCTTAGTGCTTGATAATTAAATTATAAGGTGATACTGTGCATAAAAAAATCTGATAATTATTATTATTGTTACATTTTGAAACTATAGTAAAGAAAACGCTATCATTTTTCAGGAATTAGTGATAAATTGTTTAAAAATGAAACATTCAGGGGGGATAACTTTGCAACACATAACAAAAATCCTTGGTATCGCACCTTATGAAGAGTTAAGACATTCAATGGAAAATGTAGGATCCTTATTTTCTAATATTTCACTAAATACGTATACTGGTGATTTACATGAAGGAAAAAACCTGGCCTTGGAGATGATTCATAACGATTATGATATTGTTATATCCAGGGGAGGTACTGCTGACTTAATCAGGAAGAATATCTCTATACCCGTTATAGATGTTTCGATATCCGTATATGACATTTTAGGAGCGATCAAACTAGCAAAGAACTATACCTCCAAATTTGCTATTGTAGGTTATTCGAGTATTACTGAAACAGCTCATTTAATTTGTGACATATTAGACTATTCTATGGAAATATACACCATTGATGATTCTAGTGATCATTTAGGTCTACTAAAGTCATTGGAGAAAAAAGGGATTGAATTAGTGCTTTGTGATGCAATAACGAACAAACTCGCACTAGAAATTTCTTTAAATACGATTCTTATTACATCAGGAAGTGAAAGTATTAAACGTACTTATGAACAAGCAATAGAGTTAAATATGCACCTTCAAAAATTAAAATTACAAAATAACTTACTTACAGAAGCCATTGAAAAATTTAAAACTGACTGTTTAATTTTATCCAGTCAGTTTGAGTTGATTTATTCAAGTTTAGATTCCGAAACGAATGCCTCAATCTATAATTATTTGCTTAATAAAAAAGAGACGACCTCATTTACTCAATCACATACTTTTTATCATTCAGTAAACAACACCGTATATAACTTAAAAGTAAATCGTTCAAAAGAGAAAAATGATGTTTTTTATATTGTTATTGTGCAAAAATCTGTAACACCTATCATGAATTCTAAATTTGGTGTTACATATGAAGATAAGTCAGAAGTAGAAAAAAAATTAAATAATAATTTATATAAAAATCCGATTATCACAGATGATATTAACAATAAAATTAGACAAATGAATTCAAATAATTCGCCGATTATATTATTAGGAGAAAGAGGTACGGGGAAAGATATCGTATCTCAATGTGTATTCACCAGTCAGAAAAATAACAATCATACATTAGTAGCTATTAATTCGCACTTACTAAATGATGCCATGTGGAAACACCTTTTAAATACAAATAACGGTCCTTTCCTTGAATATGGTAATACAATCCAGTTTAATCATTTTGATAAAATTTCACATGAAAACTTTGAAAAGTTACTCACTATTATTGAATATACTAACTTACACGTAAATAACCGACTCATCTTTATTTGCGAAAAAACATCGGAAGGTCGTACATCAGAATTTTATAAAGAATTAATGAGCCGAATGAATTCGATAAGTTTTCTTCTACCTCCACTAAGAGAAAGAAGAAATGAACTATCGGCTATATTAACGATGTTTTTAAATAAGGTAAATATTGAAAACAATACGGATATTGTAGGGTACGAGCCTAGTGCCCTGACTGCTCTCTCACAATATAATTGGCCCGGTAATTTCAAACAGTTAAAGCAAGTTCTAACCGAACTAGTTTACTTAGCTAAATCGCTATATATAACTAGTAATACTGTCAACAGTATTTTGGGCAAACAACAAATGGTCGAAAATATGTCTAATTCAGAAGATGGAATGAACATTTTATTTAACAATAGCAAAACATTACATGAATTTAATTTGGATATAATCCAGCTAGTCCTTGATTATCATAACGACAACCAAACGTTAGCAGCTGAGCAGCTGGGCATCAGTCGAACGACGTTATGGAGATATTTAAATAAATAAAAATGCTTTTCTTAGCTGAAAAACCCGGAAAGTGATTTTTTCCCCAGTCTTTCAGCTTATGTCCTTACGATAAAATGATCGTCTTTAACCAAGCTTTTCAATATACAAATCCATTTATCTCCTCCCATCTAATACCGTATCCTATTCGTAATTAGTTGTTGTACGTGCCGCTGAGACAAGATGCCTTGCCCTTTTAATTATGACTTATCAGATGGAATAAAAAGAGGCTTCTCAAAAGTTTGAACAACTAATGAGAAGCCTCTTATATTTATACTGATGTTGCTATTTTGTTAGCAACTCTCTCTCAAGCCCCTGTATGTCAAGGGATTGAGCGGCTATTACATCATGCCGCCCATTCCACCCATGCCGCCCATGTCAGGCATTGCAGGTGCTCCGCCTTCTTCTGGCTTGTCAGCAACAACTGCTTCAGTTGTTAAGAACATAGCCGCTACAGAAGAAGCATTTTGAAGAGCTGAACGCGTTACTTTTGTTGGGTCAACGATACCAGTGTCTAGCATATTTACCCACTCGCCAGTTGCAGCGTTAAATCCAGTTCCAACAGCTTCGCCTTTTAGACGCTCAACGATTACTGATCCTTCTAAACCAGCGTTGTGAGCAATTTGGCGTACAGGCTCTTCAATCGCACGTAATACGATGTTGATACCTGTAGCAGTGTCACCATCAGCTTCGATGCTTGCTACTTTATTATAGATATTTACTAATGCAGTACCACCACCAGCTACGATACCTTCTTCAACCGCAGCACGCGTAGAGTTTAATGCATCTTCAATACGTAATTTACGTTCTTTTAACTCAGTTTCAGTTGCCGCACCAACTTTAATTACAGCTACGCCACCAGCAAGTTTTGCTAAGCGCTCTTGTAATTTTTCACGGTCAAACTCTGAAGTTGTTTCTTCAAGCTGAGCTTTGATTTGGTTTACGCGTGCTAGGATGTCTTCTGCGTTTCCTGCACCGTTTACAACTGTTGTATTTTCTTTTGTTACGACAATTTTAGAAGCGCGACCTAATTGATCGATGCTTGCTGTTTTTAAGTCAAGACCAAGCTCTTCAGTGATTACTTCTCCGCCTGTTAAGATCGCGACGTCTTGTAGCATTGCTTTACGACGATCACCGAAACCAGGAGCTTTAACAGCTACAGCTGTGAATGTACCACGAAGTTTGTTCACAACTAATGTTGCTAAAGCTTCGCCTTCTACGTCTTCAGCGATGATTAATAGAGGCTTGCCTTGTTGAACAACTTGCTCTAATACCGGTAAGATTTCTTGAATGTTACCGATTTTTTTGTCTGTGATTAAGATGTATGGATCATCTAATACAGCTTCCATTTTATCTGAATCAGTTACCATGTAAGGAGATGCATACCCACGGTCAAACTGCATACCTTCTACCACTTCTAATTCAGTTGTGAAACCTTTTGATTCTTCAAGTGTGATAACGCCGTCGTTACCAACGCGCTCCATTGCTTCAGCAATTAATTGACCTACTTCTTCGTCAGCTGCTGAGATAGCCGCTACTTGAGCAATTGAATCTTTACCTTGAATTGGTTTAGAGATTGCTTTTAGTTCTTCAACCGCTACAGCTACTGCTTTTTCCATACCTTTACGGATACCCATTGGGTTAGCACCAGCCGTTACGTTTTTAAGACCTTCTCTGATCATTGCTTGCGCTAAAACTGTTGCAGTAGTTGTACCGTCACCRGCAACGTCGTTTGTTTTGCTAGCAACTTCGGCTACTAATTTAGCACCCATATTTTCAAATGCGTCTTCTAATTCGATTTCTTTTGCAATTGTTACACCGTCATTTGTAATAAGCGGTGAACCGAATTTCTTTTCTAATACAACGTTACGACCTTTTGGTCCAAGCGTTACTTTTACAGCATTTGCTAATGTATCTACACCACGTAGCATTGCGCGACGTGCTTCTTCGCTAAATTTAATGTCTTTTGCCATGTTCTTTGACCTCCTCAAGATGTTCTTAATAATCTATTTTTTACGTATGATAAGTTTGTGGTTAACATTAGCCGATTACAGCTAAAATATCGCTTTCGCGTAAAATTAAGTATTCAGTACCTTCGTATTTCACTTCAGTACCCGCATATTTTGAGAAGATGATACGATCGCCCGCAGCTACTTCTAAAGCTACACGCTCACCGCTTTCTAATACTCGGCCTGTACCAACAGCAACAATTTTACCCTCTTGTGGCTTTTCTTTTGCACTGTCCGGTAACACGATACCGCTTGCTGTTTTTTCCTCAGATTTTACAAGTTCAATCACTACGCGATCACCTAATGGCTTTAACAAGTGAAACAACCTCCTCAAATAATATGTTTGCATTTTTATTAGCACTCAACCTCAACGAGTGCTAACACAATTATTATATTAAAACAAAGTGGGTTTTTTTTGCAAGTATTAAACAAAAAAAATTTAAAATTTACGAAAACTACATATAATAGTTTTAGATTTCGACGATTTTGAGAAATAAAGCATTCTTTTCTCTGTTCAATAATATGTATGTTACAATACGAGCAAGAAGAAATTACTAACTGTACAGTACTTCTTCGACATATATACATAAAAACCTTTTAAAGGAGTATAGAAGATTGGAAAAACGTTATTGGTATGTTATCCTCACCTACATCCTTATGCAGTTTTCAGGAGTTGTTGGTATACCGCTGTTAAAATTAACAGGAATGTTTGATCAATATCCAGTTCGAACAGCGAATGTCATGCTTTTGACTTATTGGACCATCATTAGCTTTATCCTTGGTTTACTTATTGTCTTACTGCTGCTGCGCCGTGATATGTCCATGCGTATAGAACATGCGGGAACAACGGTAACTGTGGTCTGGTCAGTCCTTGGGGTGTTCCTGGCTATGGCTGGTCAAGCTGTAGCAGGTATGATTGAGCACGCTCTTGGCATTACCCAAGTATCTGAAAACACACAAAATATTGTTAATCTTGTTAAAGCAACGCCGTTCCTCATTGTCGTTACGTCTGTTATTGGACCAATTCTAGAAGAGATTATTTTTCGAAAGATTATTTTCGGCTCTCTTCACAAACGATATAATTTCTTTGTCTCTGCATTTATTAGTTCCCTTATTTTCGCTGCCGTACACTGGGATTTTAAACATTTGCTCGTGTATACAGCCATGGGATTTGTATTTGCATTCCTTTATGCAAGAACAAAACTAATTATTGTACCCATTATTGCTCACGTGTTGATGAATACAATCGTTATTTTATCTCAAACTATTTTTGCAGATAAAATTATAGAAATGCAAAAGCAAGCAGAACAAATGAAGTTTATTTTTGGAGGCATGTTTTTATGAAGAATATCCCTTTAACACGAGGGTTTATTTATATTATTATGGGGGTTTTATTCACCTACCTGGCTATTCAAAATGCTCAGGAAACCGTGTGGAATTTCCCCACGATCTTATTTGCACTCGTAGCCGCGTTCGATTTCAGATTTGCGGTGCGCATTTTTATCTTGCACTATAAAATTAAAAAGTTGCAGCAGCAATATAAAAATCAAGATGATTCATCTAAATAAAAAAACCACTGAAACAGTGGTTTTTTTACATACTAACATCTTCTCTTTCTTGCTCTGCCCTTGCCTTTAACACTTTGCGATACGAAATGCGGGAAATAATGATGCTGATTTCATACAAAATTAAGAGCGGCACTGTCACCATCATGTGCGAGAGCAATTCTGGTGGTGTAATAAGTGCGGCAATAACTAGCAGTACGAAATAGGCATACTTTCGAATTTGAGATAAAAACATAGGCGTGATAATTCCTAATCGCGTCAAAAACATGACGACAACAGGAAGCTGAAACAACAGGCCAAAAGGCAGTGTGAGCTGCATTAAAAAAGAAAAGTATTCATTAATGCCAATCACTTGGTTTACATTCAGCTCATCAGAAACGCGCGTCATAAAATCGACGACAAATGGAAACAACACAAAATAAGAAAAAGAGACACCGCCGATAAAGAGAAAAATGGAAACAGGAATATATCCAAGCGTTACCTTACGCTCTTTTTCATATAAACCAGGACTAATAAATGCCCAAAGTTGATACAGTGCAACAGGAGCTGCAAGTACACAGCCGATAATAACAGCAAACTGCATATAAATCTTAACTGGATCTGTTAGCCTAAATGCATTCATCGTTAAATTTTTTGCCTCATCAGCATGCTGTAAATAGACAATAACCTTATCCGCTATAAAAAAGCCGCCAATTGTGGCAATGACAAAGAAAAATAAAACAATTAAAATGCGCTTTCGCAACTCTCCTATATGATCATATATTGACATTTCTTGTTCGGTCATACTATGATCACCCTTTTACTCTTTGTCATCTACTTGACGCTGTTTATCTTTTTCACGATCTTCTGAGGCACCGCTAGCGGCATGCTTAAACTCTCTAAGCGTTTGCCCGACTGATCTTCCTAGCTCCGGTAACCGTTTCGGTCCAAAAATAAGCAGTGCTACAATCGCAATAATAATCCAACTACCTGCTCCAATCCCCATATTCCCACTCTCCTTATTAATTTAGACTTAAGGAAATCGTAACACAGTCCATCTTATTCAACAGGATAATTTTTCAAAAAGTAGACAAGCGACTGTAATTCTACAGCCAGATCAATATGATGCAGTCGAATCTCATCCGGTACGTTTAAGCGTGCAGGAGTGAAGTTTAGAATCCCTTTAATTCCGCAACTCACTAAACGATCGGTAATTTGCTGAGCCACAGTGGCAGGAACGGTTAAAATCGCMACTGAGATATCATCACTCATATAATCTTCCAATTGGTCAAGGTGATAAACCGGCACGTCGCCTACTTTTGTACCGACTTTATCTTCTATCACATCAAAAGCGCACTCAATTTTGGTGTTATTATTTTTAATAAAATTATAATTTAAAAAGGCCGTTCCCAGATTCCCTACGCCAATCAGTGCTACTTTCGTTACTTCATCTTGGTCTAACGTTTTACGGAAAAATGTAAGTAAATAATTCACATTGTAGCCGTATCCCTTTTTCCCTAATGCTCCAAAGTAAGAAAAATCCCGGCGAATAGTAGCAGAATCAACTTTCACTGCCTCACTTAACTCCGCTGACGAAACACGCTGTTTACCAGAAGCATGCAAGTTTTTTAAAAAACGATAATAAAGCGGCAATCGTTTAGCCGTTGCTTGTGGTATTTTTAATTGTTCAGTGTTCACGTTGTACCCCCTCAGTTCATGTATGTCATTACTAACATTTTCAAGTCATATTGCATTACCTTTCACAAAGCCTCAACCGCCTTGAGGTAGCGCTTCCAATTCTCTCTCTTTTCTCTTGTTTTATATATACTCCACTTCACACCCCGACGCCTTTTGTCTATCCAGGAATACTTAAAGTCGGTAGCTAGAACGAAGCAATTAGCCCTTCAAAGGATCCGTTTGTTAGTCATGACGGATTTTCTACATCCATCATATATAAGTTCAGAGATGCACTTATCTCTTATTTTAACATAGTATCCTGTATAAAATGTGCAGGTAAAATCATTTTATTTCATGAATCAAAACATTCGCTTCATCATTTGTTCTTGTCCCTCTACAAATTACAAACGCTTGTAGGAAGAACTTGTAGTTGAAAATATGTTAAAATACACTATGGATATACTACTAGAGGTGAAAAAATGATTATTCTACAATTGAACGGTATTACAAAATACTATGGGGCAGAACCCATTTTATCGAATATAAAGTTAGAAGTACAATCAAAAGACCGCATTGCCCTAGTGGGACGAAACGGTGCAGGTAAATCAACTTTATTAAAAATTATTGCTGAGCAGCTTTCTTATGACAGCGGAGAAATTATTAAACCTAAAGGTGTTTCCATTGATTATATGGGACAAGATACAGTTCTTGAGTCAACACTCTCCATATGGGAAGAAATGATGACAGTCTTTGCTCCGTTAAAGAAGATGGAAAAAGAATTACGTACGCTTGAAACGAAGATGGGCGATCCAGACATTTTTAATGATTCAGTTCAATACGAAAAACTAACCAAAGAGTACGATCAGCTTCAAGTAACTTTCAAAGATTTAGGCGGCTATCAATATGAAGCGGATACACGATCTATTCTTCACGGTTTCCGTTTCTCAAACTTTGACTATAGCACCCCTATTTCCTCCTTGAGCGGTGGACAAAAAACGCGCTTGGCTCTTGCAAAACTGCTTTTAACAAAGCCAGACTTGCTTATTCTGGATGAGCCTACCAACCACTTAGATATTGAAACTTTAGCATGGCTGGAACAGTTTCTGCAAGGGTATGAAGGAGCTATTTTAATTGTTTCACACGATCGTTACTTCCTTGATAAGGTCGTAAATCAAGTGTATGAAGTCACACAAAAAACAACGGTCAAGTACACGGGCAACTACTCTAAATACCTTGTACAAAAAGCAGAGCGATATGAAAAAGAGTTGCGTCAGTACGAAAAGCAGCAAGATGRAGTCGCAAAACTGAATGATTTTATTCAACGAAACATCGCCCGCGCATCGACTACAAAACGTGCGCAAAGCAGACGTAAGCAGCTCGATCGAATGGAGTTAATAAATCGACCTAACGAAGGCGAAAAATCAGCTAGTTTTTCGTTTGAAATTGAGCGTCAAAGCGGAAATGAAGTCTTAAATCTCGAAAACGTGTCCATCGGATATGATGAAAACAAATATGTTGTCCAAGACGCAAACCTTCGGATTAAAAAAGGTGAAAGCCTTGCGTTGGTTGGTCCTAATGGAGTTGGGAAATCTACGTTATTAAAAGGTATTGTGGATAAACTAAGCTTCAAGACTGGAACCATTTCTTTTGGCTCAAACGTAATGGTTGGTTATTACGACCAAGAGCAAGCTAATTTAACGTCTAATAAAACTGTTTTAAATGAGCTTTGGGATGACTACCCATCCAAACCTGAAAAAGAAATTCGTACAGCGCTTGGAAATTTTCTGTTTTCAGGTGATGATGTACTGAAAATCGTTTCGACGCTTAGCGGTGGTGAAAAAGCACGTTTGGCTCTTGCGAAGCTTATGCTTCAAAAAGCTAATTTCTTAATTTTGGATGAACCTACTAACCATCTTGATTTAGATAGCAAACAAGTACTCGAGAATGCGTTAATTGATTACCCAGGGACTCTATTATTTGTTTCACATGACCGTTATTTTATTAATCGTATTGCAAACAAAATAGCAGAGCTATCTCCTGAAGGAGTAGAAGAATTTCTTGGAGATTATGACTATTATGTAGAAAAGAAAGCAGAAATAGAGGAAATCAAAGAATTAGAAAATATAAAAGCCAACGAAGAACGTACCGTAAAAGTAGATAAACAGTCTTATAAACAAGATAAAGAACAAAAGAAATTGATGAGGCAGCGAACGCGCCGAATTGAAGAAATTGAAACTGAAGTAAACAAATTAGAAGCCGCACAAGCGGAGAATGAAGAACTTCTTTGTAATCCTGAAATTTATCAAAACCACGAAGAAGTATCAAGATTAAACGTTGAAAATGAAAAAATTTCTTCACAGTTATCCACATTAATGGAAGAGTGGGAAGAATTACAGCTACTTCTAGAAGAATAGCCTATATTTTTTCGTATTTATTCACCCTATTTACTTGTTCGTGCGCTTTAGGACAAGCTTTATCCACTCTGTGAATAAATAGTGGATATCTGTCTGATTTTCATAATTAAAACTTGTTGATAACATGTCCGTGTACTGAGTGCACGGACTTTTCCACATAATTATCCACAGTCAATTCTAAATTTATTGAATATTGTTGATAAATCATTTTTATCCACAAAAAAGACGAATGAGAAATAAATCTCATTCGTCTCTTACTCTTCCAAGTCTAAACCGGGGTTTGCGTTTAATGACATATCTGAGCGTTTTCCTTGAGCAAATCGTACACTTGCCGCTGCTCCAATCATTGCGGCATTATCCGTGCATAGAGATAGCGGCGGGATAATAAGCTCAATGTTTGATAATGTTGCAAATGCTTCTTCTAGCGCTGCTCTAAGTCCTTTATTAGCAGCAACTCCTCCTGCTACTAACACTTGCTTAACCTTATATTCCTTTGCAGCTTTAACCGTTTTAGTTACTAACACATCAATAACACTCGCTTGAAAGCTAGCAGCAAGTGTTTGTGGAAGAATTTCTTCACCTTTTTGCTTCGCGTTGTGGACAGTGTTAATAACTGCTGATTTTAACCCACTGAAACTAAAATCATAGGATCCTTCTTCTAGCCAAGCACGCGGCAAATCAATTAATGGCTCTCCTTCATGTGCAAGGCGGTCAATATGAGGTCCGCCTGGATATGGAAGGTTTAACGTGCGGGCTACTTTATCGTAGGCTTCTCCTGCCGCATCATCTCTCGTTTCACCAATCACTTTAAACTGACCGTGACTTTCCATGTATACAAGCTCTGTATGCCCTCCAGATACAACTAGCGATAAAAGCGGGAATTCTAATTTTTTGATTAGCTGATTTGCATAAATATGTCCTGCAATATGATGAACACCTATTAATGGCTTTTGGTGTGCAAATGCTAGCGCTTTGGCTGCATTTACGCCAATAAGAAGTGCTCCCACAAGCCCAGGTCCTTCCGTTACAGCTATTGCATCAATATCTGCAAACGTCAAGTTCGCTTGATTTAAAGTTTCTTCAACTACTACCGTAATTTGTTCCACATGATGACGAGATGCAATCTCCGGTACGACACCGCCAAATCGTTTATGGCTTTCTATTTGTGATGCCACCACATTGGCTACAATTTCATGACCGTTTCGAATCACGGCCGCTGCTGTCTCATCACAGCTTGTTTCTAATGCTAAAATTAATTGATTTTCACTCATAAATTCACCCACATAACTAATGCATCCTCATTGTTATCAGAATAATAATTCTTACGAATACCTCCAGGTTTAAAACCTAGCTTTTGATACAATGATTGTGCAATATGATTAGATACCCTAACTTCTAATGTCATTGACACAGCACCTAGTTTTCGAAGAACGTCCATCACGTTGCGCAGCAGCAATTCACCGAGTCCCTTACCTCGGTAGTCTGGCAATAGGGCAATGTTGGTTACATGTGCTTCGTCAATAACAATCCACGTTCCGCAATACCCAATAATATTTTCTCCTTCTTCCATCACAATGTAAGTTGAAAATTGATTATTGGTTAACTCATTTTGAAACGCTTCTGAACTCCAAGGTGTCGTAAAAGACTTCTCTTCGATTTTCACTACTTGATCAATATCTTTAACTTCCATTAAACGAAACTTAATTGTTAGTTTCATGTTTATACCTTCTTTTATCCTTTTTGCTGTGAAGCAAGCCAGTTAGCTTCGGCTTCAGCTAAACGAATGTAGTTCGGAACAAAAGTATGCACAGACTGCGGCTCTTTCTTCATTCCTAAAAAAGCCAATTCACTTGGTCTTGGATTAAACTGCTGAACATGGGCAAATACAGCTTGTTTACCCAGCACTTCTTTTAACGCCTCTTCATGCATGGGAAGATCATTGCCTATGAATAAAATGGGTTTGTTGTATGACTTTAAATGTTCCGCCCAGTCCTTATTAATAACAAGTCGATCACTTTCAACTTCTAGAAGACCTCGTTCATTATTCCATTCATATAGTCCTGTATAAAGCTGTTGACGGCGCGCATCAAATAACGGAGCAATATACCCATCAAAATAGCGACCGTTTGCTGCTAGTGCTTCAAGGCTAGATACACCTATTAAAGGAATATTTAAAGTCCAAGCAAGTGTCTTGGCAATGGTAACGCCAATTCGTACACCTGTATAAGATCCGGGACCATGTGCCACTACAATACGGTCTAGCTCGCTTGGCGCAATATCACAATCCTTTAACAAAGATTCCACAGCGTTCATCACACGAACGGAGTGATTCTTTTTTAGATTCGTAATAATTTCTCCAATTACTTTGTTTTCTTCAACGACAGCAACACCCATGACAAAATTGGATGTATCAATGGCTAACATTTTCATCTTTTAAAAAGCTCCTTACATATTTCAACGTACCGACTGCCTATCGCTTTTACAAGGATTTTACGAGTCGTTTCGTTTTCATGATAAATATTGATTTGAATATATTCATTAGGAAGCTGCTCTTCAATCAGATGAGCCCACTCCACGACCGTCACGCCATCTCCTTCAAAATACTCATCGAACCCTAGGTCTTCAAATTCATCCCCTAGACGGTACACATCCATATGATAAAGAGGAAGGTGACCGCTTTTGTATTCTTTAATGATCGTAAATGTCGGACTATTCACATTGCGTTCAATTCCTAATCCTTTAGCTAAACTTTTTGTGAATGTTGTCTTTCCAGCTCCCAAATCGCCTTCAAGCAGCAGCACGTCACCAGCTTCTAATAAAGTTGCTAGACGAGCAGCCAGCTGATTAGTTTCATCAGGAGAGGTAGACATAAACGTAAATTCGTTAATCTCTGTCATTCATTCAGAACCTCATTTCAATCTGTATATATATATTGTAAACGTTGTGGACTATACATATCCAGTAAGAAATTCAACAATCTTTAACATCGCAATTCTATAAGGAAATTTCTTTGTATATAAAAAATTCCTTAGGATTGCTCCTAAGGACGGTAAAGTTTTATATAAAAATGGTTCAAACAATAAAAAAGACGAAACACATTGTTTCGTTTCTAAAACATGGCGGTCCCGACGGGAATCGAACCCGCGATCTCCTGCGTGACAGGCAGGCATGTTAACCGCTACACCACGGGACCATGTTGGTTGCGGGGACAGGATTTGAACCTGCGACCTTCGGGTTATGAGCCCGACGAGCTACCGAACTGCTCCACCCCGCGATGATAAAAAAGCAAAATAAAAATGCCYAGCGATGTCCTACTCTCACAGGGACAAAGTCCCAACTACCATYGGCGCTAAAGAGCTTAACTTCCGTGTTCGGTATGGRAACGGGTGTGACCTCTTYGCCATTATCACTAGACATTTTATATGAGATTGTTCTCTCAAAACTAGRTAACWGTTTRCTGAGTAAAGCTTAYGCTTTTAAAGTTTGGTTAAGTCCTCGATCGATTAGTATCAGTCAGCTACACATGTCGCCACGCTTCCACCTCTGACCTATCAACCAACC